>CAJUFW010000202.1 GCA_910585655.1 uncultured Lachnospiraceae bacterium | reverse complement strand
AAGCCTGATTTTATGCGGGCTGTGGCGTTTTGCAAACGCCTATATCAATTAAAAAAAGAGAGGAGTTTTGGGGTTATTCGGTATTGGAAAAATATAAAGCGTCCGTTGCTGCTGTTTCATCTGATAGCCGTAGTTCTGGTATTGTGGGGATACCAGAATACAGAGAAGGAAAAAGGGAGCGGATGGAGATTGCTTTTAGAGGAGGATGCCATCGGCAGGCAGGAAGTCGATATCCAGGAAGAACCGTATCAGGTAGAGGGGACGGTTGAATATCTTTGGGTGGAGGAGGAACAGCTTAGAATTCGGCTGGCAACCGGAAAAGCAGGGAAAGTTTTACTGCTTTTAAAATGGGAGCCTGAGGGGGAGACAGAACTTCCTAAAATTGGAAACCGTCTTGCGGCTAGCGGGAAGCAATGGGAATTTACAGGCAGCACCGTACCAGGGCAGTTTGACGAACGTAGCTATTATCAGGCAAGCGGCTATCGGCTGCGGCTGCAGGTAACAAATTGGCAGGTGACGGATACCAGAGTGAACTGGTGGCGTCAGAGACTATGGCAGCTCCGCCAGAACTTATCAGAAGTTTATGAGCGGCTGCTTCCGGCAGAAAAAGCAGGAGTATTGTCTGCTATGCTGCTGGGAGAAAAACAAAAGTTAGATTCCGAAATCAAAACAGGATACCAGAATAGCGGTATTTCTCATGTTCTGGCGGTATCCGGTCTTCATGTATCGCTCTTAGGAGGAGCGGTTCTCTATCTGCTACGAAAGCTTCGCGTATGCCCGCGGATAATAGCTGACGGCATCGCAATTTTTCTGATTGTATCCTATGGAGTATTGTTGGATTATCCTGTTTCTGCCAGTCGGGCAGTGATGATGATCGTGTTGTCTATCATGGCAGGGATGATAGGTCGTACATACGATATGCCGACGGCGTTTTCCTGTGCGCTGCTTTTTCTGGTGCTGCAGGAGCCTTCTGCTGCTTATCAGGCAGGCTTTCAGCTTTCCTTCGGGGCAGTTGTAGGAATATGGCTGCTGTATCCGGTTTTAGAAAGAAATCAGCCCAATTCCGCTTGGAAGAAAGCGATACAGGGAAGCCTTTTGACGAGTCTTTCTGTTCTTTTGCTGACACTTCCTGTTCAGATGTATCATTTTTATGAGATTTCACTGCCTGGCTTGTGGAATAACTTACTTGTGCTTCCGGTGATGCCTCTTTTGCTGCTGACGGGACTTGCAGGTGGATTTTTAGGGCTTTTGCCAGGGGCAGCCGGGATTTTTCTAGGGCGTTTTTGTCTGGGCAGTACATGTGCGATGTTACAGTTTTATGAATGGGTTTGCGGTTTGAGCAGATGGACAGGCTGGGCGGTGCAGACTACAGGCAGACCGACGGGAGGACAGATTTGGCTTTATTATGGAATGATAGCATTGGCGTTGTTCCTACATAAACGTGATCGAAAAAAAGAAAAACAAAGGCAGGAAACAGGAGAGTCGGTTTCGTTTTTTTGTAGGATTAGGTCTGTGTTTTTACTTGGGGCGGGAGTGCTTCTTCTGTTGGTTCGGGTTCCGGTGACAAAGGTAACGTTTTTAGATGTAGGACAAGGTGACGGAATCGTGGTACAGAGCGCCCTTGGTAACACGTTTTTGGTGGATGGCGGAAGCAGCAGTGTGTCAGGGGTGGGGAAGTGGCGCCTGCTTCCGTTTTTAAAACAAGAAGGGATAAGGCGGATCGACGGGGTATTGGTTACGCATATGGACGGAGATCATATTTCCGGGATTTTAGAGCTGTTGGAGGAAGGAGAAATTCCGATAAAGACGCTGTGGCTTCCGGTTGTTTACCAAAAGCAGGAGGTATTGCGTGAGGAACGTTATCAAAGCTTGTTGGAAGCGGCAAAAAAACGAAGGGTACAAATCGGCTATTTAGAGCCTGGAGACAGACTTAGGGATGGAAAAATAGTATTTTGCTGTTTGGGACCGGAACCAGGTCGGGTTTGCAAGGAGCAAAATTCCGCATCCCTTATTTTGAACCTTTTGATAGGAGATACTTCGCTGCTTTTAACCGGAGATATGGGAAAGCAGGAAGAACGCTGGCTGATAGAAACGCAGAAGGAAACGGCAGAAGAGGGAGAAGCATTTGATATATTAAAGGTAGGACATCATGGTTCTAAAAATTCCAGTGGAGAAGAATTTTTAGAGTGGTGCGGGGCAAAGGTGGCATTGATTTCTTCTTCTTTCAAAAACCGTTACGGGCATCCTCACGAGGAAACGTTAGAGCGGCTTTCTGCAGCAGGATATCAAAGCTTCGGGACTGCCTGGAGCGGAAGTATTCAAGTACGATGGGGAAAAGACGGAACTTTTCGGCTGTGGCATTACGGCGGCGAAAGAGGAGCGGGGAAAGCAGGCTATTGACAAAAACAAAAAAATCCCGTAGTCTATGCTGGAAAAGATACCAGGAGGTGGAAAACAATGGAAAAAAGAGAAGACGCTGTAACAAAGGTAGAAAACAGCAAACGACTTTATAAGGAACCAGGAGTGCTGATGGAAGGGAAACTATTAGAAGAAAAGAGGCGGGCAGAGGGATTTTCCTGGACGATTCCCTTTATTCATCTGGCAGGAACAAACGGAAAAGGCTCTACCGCAGCGTTTTTGGCTTCGGTATTAAAGACTTGCGGCTACCGGGTAGGTTTGTTTACTTCGCCGCATTTGGTGGATTTTACCGAACGGATACAGGTCAACGGCGTGCCGGTGACGAGAGAACGTGCCTGTGAGCTGGCAGAGCAGGCGTTTGAAACGGCAAGGGCAGCAGAAACGGACGCAGGGATGTTTGACTATTGTACGTTGATGGCGGTTAGTTATTTACAGGAGCAGCAATGTGACATTGCCGTGATCGAGACAGGGATGGGAGGACGGCTGGATGCGACCAACGCGCTGGGAGTACCGATTGTAACCGTTATTACGCCGATCGGCTTTGACCATATGCAGCAGCTTGGAGGAACTTTAAAGGAGATTGCAGGGGAAAAGGCGGGAATTATCAAACCGGGGACTCATGTGGTACTGGCAGCGCAGGAGAAGGAAGCAGAGCAGGTATTAGTAGAGGCATGTCAGAAAAACGAAGTACCCTATGTTCTGGCTGGAAAAGCGCCAAGACAGGCGGAACGGAGCGCCTGGAAGCTGGGCTTGAAGGGAGAATATCAAAAGGAAAACGCTGCTACGGCATTGGAGGTAGTCGATACTTTAAAACAAATAGGCTGGAAGCTGCCGGAGACTCTGGTGGAGCAGGGGATGGCAGAAGCCAAATGGCCGGGGCGGTTGGAACGGGTATGGACAGAGCCGGAGATTTTTTTAGACGGCGCGCATAATATGCACGGGGTGCGGGCGCTAAAAAAAAGTCTGCAAACGCTCTATCCAGGAAAGCAGTTTCATTTTCTGATGGGAGTTTTGGCAGATAAAGATTATCAGGAGATGGTAGAGGAAATGATTCCGATTGCCAAACGGATCGATACGGTTACGCCGGAAAGCAGCCGCGCTTTACAGGGCGAGGAGCTGGCAAGTCTGGTTCGGAGGAAAGGGCTTTCCTCGTATTGCTACGAGAACGCAAAGGAAGCGCTTTATGGGATGTGGCACGCCCCAAAGGAAGATACGATTTGTGTGTTTGGGTCTCTGTATTTTATCGGAGAAATCAAGGGTCTGTTAGGGGATTTAGATGAAAAACAGCAAAAATAGTTGTCGTTTGGATAAAAAAATGAAAATTAGGGCTTGCATAAATTGCCGTTTGCTAGTACAATAGATGAGGTGGTTTTACATGAAGCATATCAACGAACACATCAAGCAAAAGCAGTTTAGCCCGGTTTATCTTCTCTATGGGGAAGAGAGTTATTTAAAACGGCTTTATCGGAACCGGCTGCAGGAGGCGGTGCTAGGCGATGGCGATCCGATGAATTCGTCCTATTTCCAGGGAAAGGGGACGGAGGAAAAGGAAGTAAGGGAGATAGCGGATACGTTGCCCTTTTTCGCAGAACGCCGTGTGGTAGTAGTAGAGGAGAGCGGCTGGTTTAAAAAGCAGTCTGATTTTGCAGATTATATCCCGGAGCTTCCTCCTTCTACGGTACTGATTTTTGTAGAAGCCGAGGTAGATAAGCGAAACCGTCTTTACAAGGCTGTCAATAAGCAGGGGACAGTCAGCGAGATGAAAACTCCTTCGGAAAAGGATCTAAAGCTATGGGTGGCTTCTGGTCTGAAGCGGTCAGGAAAGAAGCTGACAGAGCAGACGATAGAATACCTGTTGGAGCGGGTAGGGACCGATATGGAGCTGTTGCAGCAGGAGATAGAAAAGCTGGTATGCTATGCTTATGAGCGGGAAGTTATCACTAAGGAAGATATCCAGGCAGTTTGTGTAGAGCAGATAACCGGAAAGGTATTCCAGATGATGGAAGCGATTGGCATGAAGCAGCAAGAGCGCGCGTTAGGATATTATTACGATCTGCTGGCGCTGCGGGAAAGTCCGCTCTCGATTCTGTTTTTGACTCTTCGCCAGTTTCATTTGCTTCGGCAGGCAAAAGAGCTAAACCGTCTGCATACCGACAGCAAAACCATCGCTGCCCGTTTGAAGATACCGCCGTTTACGGTCAGCCGCTATCTGGCACAGGCGAGGAATTTTCCTTCTGCCGTCTTAAAGGAAGCCATCGAGTATGGCTTAGAGCGGGAAACAGAGGTGAAAACCGGACGTCTTGACGGACAGCTTGCAGTAGAACTACTGATTTTGCGGTATAGCAGCTAACAGTTGGAGATGTACCCAAGAGGCTGAAGGGTTCGGACTCGAAATCCGATAGGTCGGTTCGCCGGCGCGAGGGTTCAAATCCCTCCATCTCCGCTAACAAAACACCTGTGTAATCCGGTTTCCAAAAGGGAGAGCGGAGGCAGCAGGTGTTTTCTTTGTATGACTAGGAAAGTTCTCCGGGTGGGATGCACACTCGCACGAATGGAAGACAGGAGGTACGCTATGACAAAGGAATTTTCATGGGATACGCTGCCGGAGACGGACTTGGAGTTAGAGGAGCTGCTTTTGACTGCCAGAGACGAGGAGCGGGATGTGGAAAAGATACGGATTCGGGGCATTACCGTTTCCGGCTTGGATATGAGCGGTCTTGGATTTTATCAGGTTTCTTTTGAAAACTGCCGTTTTTTAGGATGTTGCTTGGAAAAGGCAGCGTTCCGTATGGTACGTTTTAAAAACTGTGATTTGTCCAATACAGACTTTGGCTGGGGGTATTTGGCAGTTTGTCTTTGGGAGGATGTAAAAGCGGTTGGTGTTAAGCTGCAAAAGGTCAGTTTTCTACGGGTAAGGATGAAAAATTGTAATCTGCACTATGGAAATCTGGGAGAAAGCAAGCTCGAAAAATGGAAGGCAGAAGCCTGTGATTTTACAGAAGGGTTTTTTGTGTCCTGTCAATTAAAGGAAACGCTGCTTCAGGGGAACCGGTTTATTCGTACCAGTTTTTTTCAGACGCCGCTGCGAGGGGTTGATTTTACCTCTTGTGAGCTGGAGGCGGTTCAGGTGTCGGAGGACGGGAAGGAGCTGGCAGGTGCGGTAGTCGATGTGTATCAGGCAGCAGAATTTGCCAAGCTTTTAGGATTAAACGTAGTAGGGTGACGTACTCCCACCACTTTAAGAAGTGGGGGCTTCTCGCTCAATAGCCCTAAT
>CAJUFW010000201.1:251-5694 GCA_910585655.1 uncultured Lachnospiraceae bacterium | reverse complement strand
CGGCTTTTACGATATAAGAAGGAATCTGTACGCATCTGCCGTTTACCAGCACATGCCTGTGACCTATGATCTGTCTGGATTCTTTTCTGGTTCTGCCATAGCCCATACGGAACAATACATTGTCCAGTCTCAGCTCTAACAGAATCATCATGTTTTCACCGGTCGTACCATATTTTAACTTCTGTGCCTTTTCAAAATTATTGCGGAACGGCTTTTCCAATACGCCGTAGATAAATTTTGCTTTCTGCTTTTCTTTTAACTGTGTGCCGTACTCGCTTACCTTTTTGCCTGCCCTTGCAGAAGTCCGGTTCGACTTCTTGTCAATACCCAGGTAAACCGGATCTAAGCCAAGGGATCTACATCTTTTTAATACAGGGCTCATATCTCTTGCCATGCTCTTTTCATCCTCCAATCTTGATTTTCCAATGTTCCTGATTATACTCTTCTGCGCTTAGGCGGGCGGCAACCATTGTGAGGAACCGGAGTAACGTCACGGATGCTGGTTACTTCAATACCACATGCCTGTAAAGCACGGATGGCAGCCTCACGACCTGAACCTGGTCCCTTTACCATAACTTCAACAGACTTTAACCCATGAATCAAAGCAGCTTTTGCAGCGGTCTCTGCTGCCATCTGTGCTGCATAAGGGGTAGACTTCCTGGAACCTCTAAAGCCCAATCCACCTGCGCTCGCCCAGGAAAGAGCATTACCCTGTGCGTCGGTCAGCGTAACAATCGTATTATTAAAAGATGACTGAATATGTGCCTGTCCGCGTTCTACGTTCTTTTTTACACGCTTCTTCGTCACTTTTTTCGTAGACTTATTAGCCATAATTACGAAATCCTCCTATATTACTTCGTATTCTTTCCATCCACTCGCGATAGATGATCATTATTTCTTCTTAAAATCAGCCGATATCTTTCCACTACTTTATCAGCTTATTGCCGTGCGCTTTCCGCACACGGTTACGGTTTATACCCTATCTTACTTCTTCTTATTTGCTACCGTACGCTTAGGTCCCTTTCTTGTCCTGGCATTGGTCTTGGTTCTCTGACCACGTACCGGCAGACCCTTTCTGTGACGGATGCCTCTGTAGCAACCAATTTCCTGTAATCTCTTAATATTCATAGCGATCTCACGACGAAGATCACCTTCTACCAATGCAGTTTCCTCTATCACGTCACGGATACGGGAAACCTCCTCGTCCGTCAAATCCCGGACACGGGTATCCGGATTCACATTTGCTTTTGCCAAAATCTCATTGGACTTGGATCTGCCGATACCATAAATATAGGTAAGCCCAATCTCCACGCGCTTCTCTCTTGGTAAGTCAACACCACTAATACGAGCCATGTGCGTATACACCTCCGTTAAATTTTCCAACGCAATATCATTGCGTTTGCAACCTCGTTGCGTTTGCAATCAATTCTTTATGTGAACAAACCGGCTTCGGAATGACGGTTCCGAACGCCTCAGCCGCTTTAAATTGTGATGCCGGTATCTTTTCCGCCTGTTTTATCATCGGAAAACTACCGCACAGCGTACTCTTTCGGGCTGCCTTTCCCAACTAAAAGAAGCTTTTTAAAGAGTATTCCCCAAAAGAGGAATTCCATAAACCGGAAACGCTAAGTCTGTGCCGCTTTAAGCCTTTACAGCACAAAGTGCATCGTACTCCTGCTCTACCGCAGTCAAGCACCATGCCTGTCCCAGACTCACAATATCACGGACGGGAACAGCTTCACATGTTCTGCTGCCGCCCATAACACAGAAAGCAAGACTTTTTTTGATATTAGCCCTGTCTTTGCTTGTGTCTCGGATTCTCACAGATTACTCTGATAGATCCCTTTCTTTTGATGATCTTGCATTTCTCGCAGATCGGTTTTACTGAAGATCTAACTTTCACTGAAAATCTCTCCTTTCAACAAAGTCCGTTTTCCATTGTATCACATATTCTGGAAATACGCAAGCATTTTTTTTGTCCGTTTATTTATCTCTCCAGATAATCCTGCCCTTTGTCAAATCATAAGGAGACAACTCCAATGTCACCTTATCCCCTGGAAGGATACGGATAAAATTCATTCTTAATTTTCCGCTGATGTGCGCCAGCACACGGTGTCCATTCTCCAGTTCCACCTGGAACATGGCGTTTGGCAGCTTCTCTACTACAGTTCCTTCAATCTCGACAACATCTGCTTTCGACATAAGATCCTCCATTTCCTAAATCCCTTAGATACCGCTTTCGCTCATATTTGATCATTTCATCCGTGATTCTGCCTGTTTCGATTGCTTCCACCAGTGCGCTGATCTCCTCCGCAGCCTTCACATGCTTTTTCTTTTTTCGTTTTGGATGCTCTATCGTACGCCTTTTCCCATCTGCCAAAATCAAATAGTCTTCTTCTATGCCGATAATGATAAATGGTTCTCCTTTATCATGGCCAGCTATCGAAACAACGAATTCCCCTAATCTATATTCTTTCATTGCTCTCTCTATTCCTGCCCGTGCAGCGTCAGAATTTCCGGCTCGCCTTCTGTAATCAAAATCGTGTTTTCATAATGGGCGGAAAAGGAGCCGTCGTCCGTGACTACCGTCCAATCGTCATCCAGCCAGGAAACTTCATATTCTCCCATATTTACCATCGGCTCGACTGCTATCGTCATACCAGGACACAGCCGGATACCGCGTCTGTCCTGTTTAAAATTCGGCACCTCTGGTTCTTCATGCAGCTCCTGACCGACGCCGTGACCGACCAGATCCCGCACTACAGAAAACCCGTTTCCTTCTACATAATTTTGTACTGCGCAGGAAATGTCATTCACATGATAACCTGGCTTGGCATATTTGATTCCTTCATAAAAGCTCTGTTTTGTGACATCTAGGAGCCTTTGAACCTCCGGATTGATCTCGCCTACCGCCCAGGTTCGGGCGGCGTCGGCGTGATATCCCTGATAGATCAATCCGGCGTCCAGGCTGACGATATCTCCTTCATCGAGAAAATGCTTCTTATGAGGAATCCCATGCACCACTTCATCGTTGACCGATACACAAATCGAAGCCGGATATCCTTCATAATTTAAAAAAGAAGGAATACAGCCAAAGCTGCGGATGATTTCCTCGCCCTTCCGGTTAATTTCCCAGGTCGTTACACCCGGACGGATAATTTTGGACAGCTCCTCATGTACGGTCGCCAACAGGCTTCCCGCTTTCCTCATAATCTCGATTTCTCTTGGTGATTTTACTGATACCGCCATGTTTCCTATTCTCCTAAAATAGCTACGATTGCTTCAAATACTTCAGCCATTTCTTTCGTCCCGTCTACCTCTACCAGGATACCTTTATTCTGGTAAAAATCAATCAACGGCTGTGTCTGCTCATGATAGACTGCCAGTCTCTTCTGTACGGTCTCCGGCTTGTCATCATCCCGTAAAATCAGTTCGCCGCCGCAAGCATCGCAGATTCCCTCTTTTTTGGTCGGAGCATACACAACATGATACGTTCCGCCACAGGAAACACAAGCACGGCGTCCGGACATACGATTGACGATATTCTCATCCGGCACATGAACGTTGACTGCATAATCGATCTTATCGCCCAGCTCGGTCAGAGCCTTATCCAATACTTCTGCCTGCGGAATCGTTCTTGGGAAACCGTCTAAAATATAGCCGTTTTTGCAATCCTCCTGCGCGACACGATCCAAAAGAATTTTTACCGTCAGTTCATCCGGTACCAGCATTCCCTGATCCATGTACTTCTTCGCTTCCATTCCCAGCTCGGTTCCGTTTTTGATATTGGCACGGAAAATATCGCCGGTGGATACGTGCGGCAAGCCGTAACGCTCTGCAATCTTCTTTGCCTGGGTTCCTTTTCCGGCGCCAGGCGCACCTAACATGATAATCTTCATCACTCATACCTCCTATTTTAAGTTCCGCAAAATTCCTTCCAAGACACTACATCCAAGCAGAATTTCGTTCCGCATAGCAACGCGTCCCTAAATCCTGCTGTATCTTGTACGGAATTTTGCTGTTTGTGCTTTAAGTTCCGCAAAATTCCTTCCAAGACACTACATCCAAGACACTAATCTGAGCAGGATTTCGTGCCATGAAATCAATCCAATTTTGGACAAAAAGCTGTAGTATAGGTATTTCCCGCCTGACGGCTTGTACACCACCTACTACAGCTTTCTCCATATCAATCGTTTAAGAATCCCTTGTAATGACGCACAAGCATCATGGATTCGATCTGTTTCATCGTCTCTAAAATAACGCCTACAATAATGATTAAGGACGTTCCACTAAAGGATACGTTCGCCCCAAATAACCCGGAAAAGATAATCGGGATAACAGCTACAATCGTTAAGCCGACAGCGCCGATAAAAATAATGCTGTTCAACACCTTGGTCAGATAGTCGCTGGTTGGGCGACCTGGACGAATACCAGGAATAAAACCGCCCTGTTTTTTCATATTATTGGCGATTTCCAACGGATTGAAGGTAATAGAGGTGTAGAAATAAGCAAAGAAGATCAGCAATGCAATATACACTACAAGTCCCAGCGTATACTTTGCTTCCCCAAAATTGCTGAAATTACACCAATCGCTCTGGTTCATGATCTTTAAGATCTTCTGAGCAAAGGAAGCACCTTCACCGGAAGCCGGGTAAATTCCCAGGAACCGGCATACGATGATTGGAGTCTGTAACAGGGAACCGGCAAAAATAACCGGGATTACACCTGCTGTATTAACCTTCAACGGAATGTTGCTGGTCTGACCGCCTACCATCTTCCTGCCTTGTACTTTCTTTGCATACTGAACCGGAATCCTTCTTTCGCCATCCTGAAGTAGCACGATAAACACTACCATGCCCAGAATTACCGCCAGAATCACTACTGTTGCCACTACACCGTTAATCACGGTAGACGCGCCGAACACAAACTCACGGAACAACCCGATGACATCGCTTGGAATACGGGATACAATATTTATCAAAAGAATAATAGAAATACCGTTTCCTACTCCGCGGTCTGTAATCTTTTCACCCAGCCACATCAAGAACGCCGAGCCTGCTGTCAGAGAAATTGCTACAACTGCTACAGTCAGGAAGTTATAGTTTTCCAGATAACCGGAGCCGCCGAACCCGATCGCCATAGCCGTACTTTCGACTAAGGCGAGGATTACAGTGACATAACGGGTATAGGAAGCAATTTTCTTCCTACCTTCCTCTCCCTCCTTCTGCATCTCTTCTAACTTTGGAATCGCAATCGTTAAAAGCTGCATGATAATGGAGGATGTGATATATGGCGTAATACTCAATGCAAAAATAGAAAGCTGCTCGAAAGAACCACCTGTAATTGCATTGAAAAAGTCTAATTGTGTTACCTGGGCTAAAAAGCCCGCAATCTGCGTACGGTCGATTCCCGGTACAGGAAGCTGGGAACCAAGCCTGATAAC
>CAJUFW010000201.1:0-241 GCA_910585655.1 uncultured Lachnospiraceae bacterium | reverse complement strand
CTCTGACGGATATCTTTGATCTTGAGGGCATTACGAATAGTTTTTATCATATCAGATCACCTCAGCATTCCCACCCAGAGCCTTAATTTTTTCGATTGCAGCAGCACTGAATGCGTTCACCTTCACGTCAAGCTTCTTCGTCAACTCCCCGCTTCCCAGGATCTTTACTCCATCCTTCGGGTTCTTGACGATCCCCATCTCGATCAAGGACTCAACAGTTACTACTGCGCCATCCTCAAAA
>CAJUFW010000200.1 GCA_910585655.1 uncultured Lachnospiraceae bacterium | reverse complement strand
GTACTGACACACTCTTTCCCTACACGACGCTCTTCCGATCTTACATACGTAAACACCAGCACCCAGAACGCCTTTCCACTGTTTAAAAAACTGACCGGCGCTTTGTCTAACTCCACCAGAATTCGGTTTAATAAGCCCTGATCCTGAAATAAAATCTGCCACAAAAAGACAACGGATGCTGCCGGGACAGCCATAGGAACAAGAAACGCCGTTTTCATTAACTCCCTGGAAGCTGTCTTTCCGACGCCATGCACCAACACTGCCAGCAGAAAGGAAACCAGCAGCAGGAGCGGAACACAAATGCCGGTAAAACGCGCTGTATTCCATGCCGCCCGCCGAAAGGCTTCATTTTCCAGGACAAGCTTGTAGTTTTCTATCCCGGTAAAATTTTTTCCCATGACGTCACTAAAGGATCGACGGATGACATCCACAAAGGGTAAAATAATAAATATTAGTGTCCCGCACAGACTGGGCAATAAAAATCCCCATGGTAACAATTTTCTTATTTTTTTACTCTGCCAAATAGGTCTGAAGCTTCTGGAAGACACTCTCGCTGACCGCTTCCACATCCTTTTCTCCTCTCCAAAGCGCCGGAATCTCTGCTTCTATCATCTGTTGTATGGTGTCGTCAGTATGCAGCACCTGTTTCAGATTTTTAAGCCCCACGACAAATTCCTCGATCTCTTCTTTCTCCGGGCATTCTGCCATAAGTGAGCTTTCTTCCTTGCTTCCGTCCGGCAGAGTTTTTACAAAGTGCATACCTACCGCCACGTTTTCCTGACGATTCTCCGGCTTTTTCTCCAGGGAAGTCGGGTTGACCGGAATTCCGTCTAAATCAGCGTCCTGAATCGACTCGCACAGCAGCTTTTTGATAAACTCGCCAGCCAGCTCTTTCTGTTCGGAAGCCTGGTTTACCGCCAGACTAATCACCGGTTTAAAACTTTCCTTTGCTCGAATATAGCCTAATCCGCTGTCCCTCATTATCTTTTCCGGTATCATCAGCGACGTCATGTCCGGTACGTTAAAATATCCGATTTCTCCGTTGTTGCCGCACAGAGAATTGATGACGCTAAGCGCTATGTGGCTATTTTCTCCATCCTCTGTACCACTCTGCTTTGCCAGCGTTACATAAGCCTGCAGAAAGTTTTTGATTTGTTCTCTGCTTCCTCCGTCCTCTGTCAACTGCCCGCCGTAAAGATAATATAAACACTGAAACAACTGCATATAGTCATAGTTTTCTACTCCGAAATACGGTGTCTTTGCCTGGGCAGAAGCCGCCGCCAGCTCTTCTATACTGCCTGTTGCCTGCAAAGCCTTTTCCGTTCCAATCCAAATCGGTACATTGATTCGAGTAGGGATATAGTACACACCTTGTTCTCCCTTTACAGCTTCCATAATGTTCTCTGTTATCATGCCCTCGTTTACCAAAGCGCCAGAAAGCTCCGACAAATCTGCCAGTACACCTTTTTCTATATAAGAAGCAAACGGAAGACCATCTGTTACAATCAGATCCGGACCTTTTCCAGCCAACAATTCGGTATTTAATGTCTTGATGCAATCCTCTTTGGTAGCAGAACTGTTTTCACTCATCATCGCCCGGTATTCTACCTTTACATTCCGATGTTCCCTCTGAAACTCTACGACAGCCTGTCGGATAGAATCGCTTTCCGAAAGAGAATAAATCGTTAAGGTCGTATCCTGTTCGTTGCTGACTCCCTCCTGGTAGGAAATCCGCGCCAGACCATAACGGTAGGTCGTAGTATCCAGATACGAAAGGTAAAAATTTTCCTCCGAATCACACATCAGCCCGCTCGCATAATACGACGGCATTCCCAGCACCGACAAGCCTGGATCCAACAAAACTTCCCATTTCGATCCGCCTTCTGCCAAATAGGTCAGTCCATCTTCTCCCGCCAGCCAAATTCCTTTGCCTGCCTTGGCATAAATCTTTACTTCGCCAAAACCATACTCATATTTTCCGTCGCCTGCTTTTTCCGACTCTTCATGTATGGTAATCGAATTGACCTGTTCGCCTGTCTTGCCGTCCAAAAATATCAGCTTTGCACCCCCGTCACCGGTGGAAATAATCTGATCGCCATACCAAATCGGCGTCCCATTTTCCGGCAGGAATTCAAACAGGTACTTTCCCGTCTCCAAATCCGATATCGTCACGTTCGTCGGATAAGCGGACGGCTGCTGTATCACCTTTCCCTCTTCGTTGACATAGATATTTGAAATATACATGCCATCTTCCCCACCAGCCTTTAAATCCAACTGCTCTATCGTTCCGTCTTCCGCCTTTACCCGATAAAATTCATTTGTCGCCTCTTCCCAGCTTCCGTTCTTTAGGCACATTGCCGTCAAGTAAAGATTTCCATGCGGATCATAGGAGTAACCGCCGACTATCCGATCGCTTAAATCTAGTTCCTCCATCCAAGCCTCGGTCTCTTCCTTCCAGGTATCGTCTGCCTGAAGAACATAACGCTTTAGCTCCTGTTTGGCTCCTGCCGGTCGCCCTCCCTCGCCATAGTCCTCTTTCTTCGTTGCATATAATACTATATAATTATCCGGATGCAGCAGGAACTCGCCAACCTCATAATCGCCGTTTGTAACCTCCTCTGGCAAAGCAATCTCTTCCTCTACATAAGCGCCGGATTTGCCTCCCCCATTGCCTTCTTCCTGTTTTCCATCTGTATCCGTCTTTTCTTCTTTTGGCACAGTGCCGGACGGCTCCTTTTTGTCTTCTGCTCCTTTGCCGCATCCTGACAACACCCCTATCAGCAAAACCATTACCATGCCCCATAACAACACGTTCCTCTTTCTCATATTCCCATCCTTTCCTTTTTCGTTTTTCTTAGAAACCCTTTATACAAAGCGGTTCCGCCATCCTGCCCGGAGGGCTTTTGGTATCATAGGGAGGTTTGGAAGACTTTCCTATGATATAAGAAAAATTTTACACAGGAAATCTCTAAAAATCCTCAAGAAAGAATGAAGCTTTTCTGAAGAAGTTGCGTCAAACTTGTAACACAGGGCTTCTTTATTCCGCCAAATAGTTCTTTAACTTTTGATAAGCGCTTTCACTTGCCGCCTCTATGCTCTTTTCCTTTCTCCACAGCGCTGTGATTTCGGCTTCTATTAACGATCGTACTTGTTCATCCGGCTGTATGACCCGCTCTAAATGTTTTAACCCAGAAGCAAAGTCTGCCAGTTCCTCCTCGCTCGGGCATTCTGCCATGATCTGACGTACTTCCAGATTTCCGTCCGGAAGAAGCTCGTAATAGTCCGATCCGGTCATCACATTTTCCTGGCGTTTCTCCGGCATTTCTTCCACTACGACCGGATTCACCGGCAGCCCGTCAAAATCAACTTCCTGAATCGAAGCCGAAAGCATTTTACGGATAAACATATACGCCAATTCTTTTTGTTCCGAGGATTGATTGATTGCCAAATTTACCATCGGCTGAAAACTTTCCCGAAATCTCACATAGCCATAACCGGTCTCCCGCATGATTTTTTCCGGCTCCATCAGCATCAGCCGCATGGAAATCGAAAAATAGCCCAATTCTCCATTCCTGCCATACGTAGACCCAATACTGCTTTGTTCTATATAACGATCCTCCTTCTCTGTCGCGCTTTGTTCTGCCAGCGTCATATAGGATTGATAAAAGCGTGTCAACGCCTCCCTGTCTACCTCGCCGTCTACGATCAAATCTGCTCCATACAGTTCATACAACATTCGGAACAAAAGCAGATAGTCATAATTCTCCACCCCCAGATACGGATGTTCTGCCTGAGCGGAAGCCTCCGCCAGCGTTTCGATGCTTTCTACTGACTGCAGCGCCTGTTTCGATCCGATCCACAACGGCACTCTCATATGTGTAGGAATATACCATAGCTTATCCGTCCCCTTCCCTACGCCATCTTCTACATCCTGCCTTATGGCTTCCACGATATTTTCCAGCAGCAGATCCTCCTCTATCAACTCCTTTGCCAGTCCGGACATATCTGCCAATAATCCGTTTTCGATATATGCCTCGACAGGCAGGGAATCCGTTATAATCAAGTCTGCTCCTTTGCCCGCCAGCAACTCCGTATGAAATGCCTGAATACAATCCTCCCTTGTTGCCGAACTATTTTCTGACAACACGGCTCGATAGTCTACCCTCACGTCCCGATGCTCGCGCTGAAACTCTACTACCGCCTGTCTGACCGACTCACATTCCTCTAAAGAATAAATACTAAGAACCTTATCTGGTTCCGCGCTGACGCCCTCCTGATACCGGATACGAACCAATCCGTTTTGATACGTAGTCGTATTGATATATTGCAGATAAAACGTTGTTTCTCCCTGCTTTAACAAGTTATCCGTATCATAAGAAGGCATCCCCATGACCGACTGCTCCGCTTCTAACAATACCTCCCACTTTGAGCCACCCTCTGCCAGATACAAAAGCCCGTCTCTGCCTGCCAGCCAAACTCCCTTGCCCTGCTCGGCATATATGCTGCTTCCAGCCGTAGAATAGCCTCCCTCTTCCTGCTCCTCCC
Source organism: uncultured Lachnospiraceae bacterium (assembly GCA_910585655.1). Taxonomy (GTDB): domain Bacteria; phylum Bacillota; class Clostridia; order Lachnospirales; family Lachnospiraceae; genus MGBC131033. The sequence continues at coordinate 1,209 of CAJUFW010000200.1, read as the reverse complement.
GAATCATGACGGTCTTTTCTGTTTCCCCTGTACTGCCGTTTAAAAATAACAGTCTGGCATCTCCCCCTGCCAGAGTAAGAATCTGATCGCCATACCAGATCGGGCAGCCCCTTTCCCGGTAAAATTCACATAGCTGCTTTCCGCTAGAAAGATCCTTTACATAGTCATTGCTCGGAGAATATCCCGTTTTCTGAATCGCTCTGCCGTCCGCTCCTACGATCAGATCGGTTATAAATTCCCCCTCCGGTACGGCAAGTTCCAGCTTTTCCGCTTCTACGCCGCCTGCCTGTATCCGGTAAAACTCACTTTCCCAAACCTCGTTTATCCCCTCTATACCATTGCCGTCAGAGGAACTTTCCTCCGGTAAAGCATCCTCCGGAGAAGTATCCACCCGACGCAGCGCTGTAATATACAAATTTCCTGCCGGATCATAGGAAAAGCTTCCTGCCATATGCCTCTCATTCCATTCTATGGAGGTCATCCAAGGCTCCTCTTCCTCCTTCCAGGTATCGTCCGGCTGAAGCGTATAACGCACAATCTGCTGTTTTGCTTTTTCATCCTGGCTGCCCGCATATAAAACCACATCTCCATCCGGGCTTAGCAGTATAGAATAAATACCTTTTTCCCGTTTCTGGATAGCTGCGGGAAACGCAATTTCTTCTTCAATATAAGCGCCGGAAGGTTCGCCGTCAGTCAGATTCGTTCCCTTGCCGTCCTCTGTTCCACTTCCTGCTTTACCACAGGCTGCCAAAGCGACAGATAGAATCCCTGCCAAACAGACCAATAGCAATGCTGTTATTTTGCTCCGGTTTTCCTTCTTTTTCTTTTCATCCATATCCTTTTTTCCCTACTTTCTTTTTGATCAAACAAATTACATTTCAGCTTTTTTGCTGTCCTTAGTCTATCATAAAACTCTCTAAAAAACCTCAAGAAATCCTATAAAAACACTTGTACAATTTTTCCAGATGCCCTATAATCTATTTTAAAAAGGAACAGGAAGAATCAGCCTTTTGAATGGTTTTGGTATCTGCTGTTCGGAATGGATTATTTTGGAAAAAAGTTGTGACACTTTTGCCAAGTTGGTTTTAGAAAAGGCTGCTATAATGATAACATACCTGATGAAGAGGATGTTTCTACTTTTTCGGTTTGATTCTACCTTAATCCGTGAAGCTTAATTATTATTCCATGCTATAATCGCTCTGTTTATGC
>CAJUFW010000199.1 GCA_910585655.1 uncultured Lachnospiraceae bacterium | reverse complement strand
CTTGAATGGAGAATTGCCGAAGAAGAAAAAATAGAAGGGAGTTTATTTATGAAAGAAATAGAACAGGAGTTGGAGTTTCCAGAACAGATTCGGAAGTTGACAGCAGGCCTTTCTTATGAGATAGATGACGTCGGTATGTCGGTGGCTACGATTCTAAATTATGAAACAATGGTATTAAAAATCGAGCCGCAGAGTCCTCAAGTGGATGAAACGGTTGCGCTGATGAACTGGCTGACTGGAAAACTGCCAGTACCGAAGGTGCTTGCTTATGAAAAACAAAATGGAAAGAGTTATTTGCTGATGAGTAGGATTTCCGGCAGCATGTCCTGCGACCAGTATTATCTGGAGTGTCCAGAAGAACTTTTGTCTTTGTTAGTTAGAGGCTTAGAGCTTTTATGGCAGGTGGATATTTCTGATTGTCCCCGTGAAAGAGGACTGGAGCAAGAGTTGGACGAAGCGAGGGAACGGGTAGAAAAAAATCTGGTGAATATGGAATGGGCGGAACCTGGTACCTTTGGCGAACATGGCTTTGCCAGTCCGGCAGAGCTGTTGCATTGGTTGAATGAGCATAAGCCGGCATATTACGAGCCGGTCTTTTCTCATGGTGACTACTGTTTACCGAATATTTTTTTAGAGGACGGAAAGGTCAGCGGCTTTATTGATATAGGGGATGCCGGAATAGGCGATAAATGGCGGGATATCTCCCTTTGCTACCGTAGCTTAAAGCACAATTTGGAGGGGCGTTTTGGCGGACGGATTCATGAAAATTTTCAGCCGGAACAGCTTTTTGAAGCCCTGGGAATAGAACCGGACTGGGAAAAGCTTCGGTATTATTTATTGTTAGATGAACTGTTTTGATCCCATCATTTTTGCTTGTATTTCTATAAGAATAGGATTATACTATAAAAATAAGGTTTACACGAAAAGAATGATACAACAAAAGAATATTTAACAAGCATAGAAATGGGGGAAGATTTCGTATGACGACAGTGACACTTGGAACAACAGGAATTACGGTAAACCGTAACGGCTTTGGGGCATTGCCGGTGCAGCGTGCTACCGTAGAGGAGGGTGTAAAGATTCTCCGCAAGGCGTACGAGAATGGTATTGATTTTTTTGATACTGCAAGAGCTTATTCGGACAGTGAGAAAAAGATCGGGCTGGCGCTTTCCGATGTACGAGAAAAGATTTATATTGCCACGAAAACTATGCACACTGACGTAGAAGGATTTTGGAAAGACCTGGAAACCAGTCTGGGATTGTTAAAAACCGACTATATTGACATTTATCAGTTTCACAATCCGTCCTTTGTGCCAAAGCCAGGAGACGGGACAGGCTTGTATGAGGCGATGTTAGAGGCAAAGGCGCAAGGAAAGATCCGCCATATCGGGATTACGAACCACCGTCTGAACATAGCCAGAGAGGCAGTGGAGTCTGGCTTGTATGAAACGCTGCAGTTCCCGTTTAGTTATCTGGCTGGCGAGCAGGAGCTTAGTTTGGTAGAGTTGTGCAAAGAGAAAAACGTCGGCTTTATCTGTATGAAAGCGTTGTCTGGCGGATTGATTACCCGCTCCGACGCGGCTTATGCGTATCTGGCGCAATACGAAAACACTCTGCCGATCTGGGGAATCCAAAGGGAGAGCGAGTTAGATGAGTTCCTTGCCTATCATGAGAATCCTCCGGTCATGTCAGAGGAAATCCAGGAATTGATTGCGCATGACAGGGAAGAACTGGCAGGGGAATTCTGCCGCGGCTGCGGCTATTGTATGCCATGCCCTAAGGGAATCGAAATCAATACCTGCGCCCGGATGTCCTTGCTGCTGCGTCGTTCTCCGGCTGCGAACTGGCTTGCCGAGAGAGGGCAAGCGATGATGAAGCAGATCGAGGAATGTATAGAGTGCGGCGCCTGCAAGAGTAAATGCCCGTATGGATTGAATACACCGGAACTGCTGAAAAAGAATTATGAGGATTATAAGACGTTTTTGGTATAGGCGTATTTAAACGGTTGGCAGCTTCATCACAAACGTACATCCTCCGCCGGGGGTTTCCTCGCAGGAGAGGGAAGCACGATGGATTGCCGCCAGTTCGGCGGCAATCGAAAGTCCCAGCCCATAGTGTTTGCGTTCTGTTCGGGAGGTGTCGTCTCTGGCAAAGCGTTCAAACATATGCTCCCGCTTTTCGGCAGGAATTCCAGGACCATGGTCGATCAGAGCGATCCGTGCGTCCGTATCTGCAAAAATCTCCAGCTTGCCGCCCTCCTTTGCATAGCAGAAAGCATTGTCAAACAAAATAGAAAAAAGCTGCCGGAGTCTGTCCGGATCTGCTATGCAGGAGGGCAAAGGCTCTTCAGGGAGCAAAAGCTCCAGCGTCATCTGATGTTCCGCTGCCAAAGGGAAAAAATCTTCATAAAGATCAATCAAAAAAGCATCTAGTTCCAGCGGTCGGAGGCTGGCTTGCCAGCGGACGGAGCCGGAGGCATCCATAGAGGCTAAAAACAGCATATCGTCTACCAAAGCAGACATCCGTATGATTTCCTCTTCCATATCAGAGAGAGTTTCATCCTGTAAATCGGGAAGGGAAACAGGAGAAGACTGCCGGAGCGCCGAGAGGTTGACCCGCAGAACAGCCAGCGGAGAGCGTAATTCATGAGAAGCGGCTGCGATAAATTCCCGCTGTTTTTGCAGGGATTCGCGTACCGGATTCATGGTTTTGCGGATTAAAATACGACTGATCAGATAGAGTAAAAGCAGACCGAGGAAAAAGAGCAGCAGAAAAAAGGACAGAAAGGGAAGCTGTCCGACTACGGAGTAGTTTTGTTCTTGTAGTACAAAAATATTTTGCCAGTTTTCTTTGGAAGAAATCTGGGAAACAGCCGCCAGGTAGGAGTCATGCGCCGCACCTTTTAGAACCAGAGTGCCAGTATCATTCCGCCCGGAGACAAGCGGATAATGTTCCGTCTGAATTCCAGCTTCCTTCGCTTTTTCTTTTACCTGCTCGATCAGAACGGTGATATCGGTGGCAAAGGGATAGCTGTTTCGATAAGAAATCCCACGTCCATTATCTTCTATATAGATGTTGCAATGATAGTCTTGTTCCAGCTTGCTAAGCCAAGAGTAGCTGATTCGATTTTCATTCTGTATCTTTCCCTCAATCGTTGTAAACAACTGAAAAAAGGATTCTCTGGCGTAAATTTGTGCCTGCGCCTGGTTGTATAATGCGGTCAGAAAAAGCGTTAGAGCCAGTATCGCTCCGGTAGAGGCGGTATAGAGGAAAATCAGGCGGCGCGCCAGATGCTCTAACACCGCTTCTTGTCTGGAACCTTGTTTATGTTTCATCCTGGTGTTCCTCCAGTCGATATCCGGCAGCGTGAAGGGTGCGAAGTTTGGCACGGCTTTCCAGTCCCTTTAAGCGTCGTCTTAAAAAAGAAATATAATTGTCTAAGTTTCCGTCGGAAACTTCGCTTTCTGCACCCCAGACCTTTGTGATCAAAACCTCTCTGACCAGAAGCTGTTCCGGGTTTCTCATAAAACATTCCATCAGAGCAAGTTCCTTTTTGGACAGTTCACAGGAATGATGTGTAGAGGAAAGCGTATGGGCGGACAGGTTGAGTTTCAGGTCGGCAAAGGTAAGCTGATCCGTGGAAACCAGCTTTGGCGGACGGCGCAGCAACGCTCGGATACGTGCGCTTAGCTCCTCCATAGCAAACGGTTTGACCAGGTAATCATCCGCGCCGCAGTCCAGCCCCTCGATTCGGTTCCCTAATTCTCCCAGAGCTGTCACCATAATGACCGGAAGAGTACAGCCCTTTTTCCGCAGCATGGCAAGCACCGACAATCCATCCGTCACCGGAAGCATCCGATCTAATATCAACAGATCATAAATCCCGGTTTGGCTGATATAATACCAGACGTCCCCACCATTGTCGCAGATATCCGCTTCATAGCCTTCTGCCTCTAGCTGCCGCTTCATGACTTTACTTAGCTGTGCGTCATCCTCAATAATTAAAATTCGCATATCCGTCCTCCTGTTTTTTCTATTCTATTATCATATCAGAAAAATCTCTAAAAAGTCTATAAGATTTTTGGAGGAACTCCTACAACGGAACAGAAAATCAAGTTTGTCAAAACTTTCGGCTGTTGCCGTAGGAACTATAACCTCATACATGTGTCTGTAGTGTTTGAGTTTGCGGACAAGGGAAACCCATACGATAATGCCTGTATAGAATCCTTCCATTCTATGCACAAAAAGAAAGAAATACAGCCGCCTAATCTTTCGATTTTTTGCCTAAAGTATTGACATAGGTTCATTTTTAAAATTTGCTTAATTATAGTTTTTATATAAAGTTTCCCAAGAATATAGTTCTGTTTCTGGTATATCAAATTCTACATAAGTAGAATTTTCTTCGTTATAGTTTACTACCAAGCGATAGTGTCCATACCAAAAATGTCCTGAATAAAAAGGAAGAGTATTGTCAGGCGACATAGGTGTTTCAATTCTAACTTGACAGGAGATACTTTCCTTTGGAGAAAGTGTTGCAAAAGGTTCATCTTTTTCTATGAGAAAGCCAATACCATAGCTGTTACATTCATACCAAACTCCATTTATTAAATAGTCTAGTTGTGGTTGATAGTAGACCTGGCAGGGTTCTTCAGATAAATTTGTGATAGAGTAATTTAAAAGCCAATAGCGTGGTTGATATTTTGAAGAAGCAAAATCGTAATATTGCCGACGTTCTAGATCTTTTAATTCTATACGAATAAAGGAATTTTCTGAGAAAAAATGTTCTGCAACTCCTTTTGCTTTTATATATTTCTCTATATATAATTGATTGATCGATTTTTCTGTTGATATTTTTTCTTGGGATTTTATAGAGTACCATAAAGAAAAGCTACTTATTCCTAATATAAAACCAAGTATTAGTCCAAGAGAAAGTAAAAAAATTATTTTATTTGCCTTTTTCTTCAAGCTTATCACAGTTCCTTTCCTTCTTTTGTTTTTTTGGCAAAATAGTTATATAACTAATTTAATTTTGGTAGATAGAAACTATTGTAACGTGGATAATAAAGCCTGCTAAAATAGCCTATATGAGTATTTAAATTATTTTTTCCAGATACATTTCCATATAATTGACGCGTTCCATCATTCATGATATACCATACTGGACCGCCGCTATCACCGTTGTCAATTACTGTGATAGTATTATTCTGGATAGAGGTCAAACCTTTGATTATTATATCAAGACTGTAAGTACAAGAGACATTAAAATCTTTAATTTGACCTGATGTTAGACCTGTTTTATCCCCATATTTATACCATCATATAATTCCTTATCTGCTAGATGTCCGGCAGTCAATACGCAACTATAATATTGGTTATTTTTTATAAAATTGCCAATTATTTTTATCATCATAGCTATATATTGCATTTCCGCCGATCAAAGAGGTTGTTGGTATAGGGCGTTCATTTGTAACACGAAGATGTTTATGGGAAGCTATATTACTTTTGAAATGTGCAAGTGGTATTTGATTTACTAATTGTGCATATTCAGATGGAATATCAATGTTGACAATACTATCTTTTTGTGATATGCCACTAGTAGAAACCATACTTTTATAAAATGAGCTAGCTTCTTCTTGAATAGACATTAGTTCTGTTAAAGATATATCTACTTCTTCAATAATATAAGAAGCATCAAAAGGCATAATATCTCGAATACCATTACAAATATCTGGATTCCCAGATGTTATCTTAATAACAAGTTGTTGATTATCATTGATATAAGCACCACCATAACATTCTGGGATTTCATCCGCAGCATAGCCA
>CAJUFW010000198.1 GCA_910585655.1 uncultured Lachnospiraceae bacterium | reverse complement strand
TCAGACGTGTGCTCTTCCGATCTCCACGTTTGCACTAACCCCTTTATAAATCCGACGTTCCTTAGCGATTACTTGCGGCGCCAGTCGTTCTACCATTTCATAAAGCGCATATTCCCTCTGCATCCCCTTCTCTTCGGAAAGGGTTTTGACAAATCGTTTGAATACTCTGGCACGCGGATCCGAAATCGAATATACGGCATGACCCATCCCATAGATCAGCCCCGCCTGGTCAAAAGCTTCTTTGTGCAAAAGAGCAGTCAGATAACGGCTGACTTCTTCCTCATCCTCCCAGTTCTGCACCTTTTCCTTCATATCCTCAAACATCCGCACAACTTTGATATTGGCTCCGCCATGCTTTGGTCCCTTTAGGGAACCAAGCGCCGCTGCCATTACCGAATACGTATCTGTACCGGAAGAAGTGACAACGCGTGTCGTAAAGGTGGAATTATTTCCGCCGCCATGTTCGGCATGCAGCACAAGAGCCAAATCCAGCAGTTTGGCTTCCAGCTTCGTATACTGTCCGTCTGCACGTAGCAGATGCAAAATATTTTCTGCGGTAGACAGTTTTTTATCCGGTACATGGATAAACAGGCTGTTCCCGTCGTGATAATGGCTGTACGCCTGATAACCGTACACGGACAGTACCGGGAAAAGAGCGATTAACTGCAGGCACTGGCGCAGAACATTTGCCACCGAAACATCATCTGCCGCCTCGTCGTATGAATACAACGTCAGTACGCTCCTAGCAAGAGTATTCATCATATCGGCACTTGGCGCTTTTAAAATAATATCCCGTACAAAGCTGGTCGGCAAGGTACGGTATTCCCCTAACATCTTTTTAAACTCCCGAAGCTGCTGCCTGGCAGGAAGGCTTCCAAACAAAAGCAGATAAACGGTTTCCTCAAAGCCATACCGCTCCTCTTTCACAAAGCCTTTTACAATATCTTCTACATCATATCCTTGGTAAAACAGCTTTCCATCACACGGAACCATATCCCGATCTACCATCGTATAAGAAAGCACCTCGGATACCTCGGTCAATCCGGTCAGCACGCCCTGCCCACTGATATCCCGCAGACCACGCTTTACCTCATACTTGCTGTACAGTTCCGGATTTAGCGCAAAATTCCCTTTACAAATCTCCGAAAGTTCTTTGATTCTTGGTGTAATCTCCGAAAAATTCTTTTCTTTTTCCATATGCCTTTCCCCCTTAAAAATTACTATATGGTGAGCTTTTTTCTTTTCTCACCACGATCTAATACCTACCCTTTTACCAAATACTTTCCTTGAAATACAAGCCTGTTCTTTGTCCTTTTTCTTTTTATAACCAAAGCACTTCTGCCTTTATTTCCAGTTATAGTATTTATTTATCATACCATACTCCATATTTTTCCGCAATAGTATTTTGATAATTTTCGCAAGTTTTAATAATTTTTTATTCTAAATTACATTTTTATTTTCTCTAAAATCAATCTATATATTATATATTTTATTATAAAATCGTTTCGATTTAAAATATAATATCTTGAAAAATTTTCTTTATTTTTGTTGTTTTTCTTTCAAAAAATCTTCTGACAATCTGTGTAACTATTTCTTGTATTCTGCAAAAACATAACTTCTTTGCATCTATCCATAAACGGAAAAAAGAAAAACTTCAAAACAAATGCTTGCAAATTCCTGATTTTCCTGTAAAATGTTGAATGGAATGGTTCTATCGCAAAATAGAAAGAAAGGAATTTATTATGATTCAGGCAAGCAATATCACACTAAGACTGGGCAAACGCGCCCTCTTTGAAGACGTTAATATCAAATTTACAGAAGGAAACTGCTATGGCTTAATCGGTGCGAACGGCGCCGGAAAGTCTACCTTCCTCAAAATTTTAAACGGACAGCTAGAGCCGACCCAGGGTGAAATAATCATTACCCCTGGTCAGCGTCTTTCCTTTTTACAGCAGGATCACTTTAAATACGACCAATTTCCGATTCTGGATACGGTTATTATGGGGAATCAACGGCTCTACGATATTATGAAGGAAAAGGATGCCATCTATGCCAAAGAGGATTTTACGGAAGAGGATGGAATCAAAGCCAGCGAATTAGAAGGAGAGTTTGCTACGATGAACGGCTGGGAGGCAGAATCCGACGCGGCTACCCTCTTAAATGGTCTTGGCATCGAAACCGAGCTGCATACCAGACTGATGAGCGAATTAAACGGCAGCCAAAAAGTCAAGGTTTTGCTGGCACAAGCGTTGTTTGGTAATCCGGATATTCTCTTATTGGACGAGCCGACCAACCATTTGGATATGGACGCTATCCGTTGGCTGGAGGAATTTTTGATTGATTTTGAAAATACGGTGATCGTCGTTTCCCACGACCGCTATTTTCTTAACAAGGTCTGCACCCATACGGCAGATATCGACTATGGCAAAATCCAGCTTTATGCAGGCAACTACGATTTCTGGTACGAATCCAGCCAATTGATGATCCGCCAGATGAAAGAGGCAAATAAGAAAAAAGAAGAAAAAATCAAAGAGCTGCAGGAGTTTATTCAGCGATTTTCTGCCAATGCCTCCAAGTCCAAACAGGCTACTTCCAGAAAACGCGCCCTGGAAAAAATCCAGCTAGAGGATATCCGTCCGTCCAGCCGGAAATATCCATACATCGACTTCCGTCCGGCAAGAGAAATCGGCAACGAGGTACTGACCGTCAACCATCTGAGCAAAACGATCGACGGCGTAAAGGTACTAGACGACATTTCCTTTATCATCAACCGGGAGGATAAAGTCGCCTTTGTCGGTCCGAATACTCAGGCGATTACTACCTTATTTCGTATTTTAGCCGGGGAAATCGAACCAGACGCAGGAGATTACAAATGGGGCGTTACCACTACTACCGCCTATTTTCCAAAGGATAACACCAAGGATTTTTCGGGTGATGAGCAGATCGTCGATTGGCTGATGCAGTATTCCCCGGAAAAGGATGTCACTTATGTACGTGGCTTTTTAGGGCGGATGCTCTTTGCCGGAGAAGAAGGCGTTAAAAAAGTCAAGGTGCTTTCCGGTGGGGAAAAAGTACGTGTTATGCTCAGTAAAATGATGATTATGGGTGCGAACGTTCTGCTGCTTGACGAGCCGACCAACCACCTGGATATGGAATCGATTACTGCCTTAAACAACGGTCTTATGAAATTTTCCGGAGTGGCGCTCTTTACTTCCCAGGATCACCAGTTTATCCAGACGATTGCCAACCGGATTATGGAGCTGACGCCAAACGGTCTGATTGATAAGATTTCTACTTACGACGAATACTTAGACAGCGACGAAATGGCACGGAAACGCCAGATTATGAATTTCGTAGCCGAAGAAGAACCAAGCGACGAGGAAGACGTATAGCTACAGCAAAAAAGGAAAGGGCTTCTTACACAAGCTTCTTTCCTTTTTGCCTTATTTTTCTCCTGACTCTTCTGGTATTTTCTCCAAAAACTTATGTTCCACCTTTGCAACCAGCCATACCCCGTTTTCAGACTGATAAAAGTGTTCTCCCTCCCGATACATCTTTCCACTGTATACTTTTAAGATCACCGGAACCCCATGTCTGGCTCCGACTTTTTTTGCCGTTTCGATATCTCTGGAAAGGTGGACATACTGCCGTCCCATTGGCTTTAGTCCCTCCCGCAAAATACTTCCGATAAAACGGGAAGCAGTGCCGTGATAAAGAAATTCCGGCGGCTCTATGGGTGTCAGTTCCAAGTTAACTTGGATACTATGCCCCTGGTTTGCCCGAATCCGGGTTCCGCTCGCATCAAAGCTATAGCGCTTCTTTTCATCCTCTGCCACGATTTTCTCTAACAGCTCCCGGTCAATCGTTCGTCCCGTCCTTTTCAGCCCAGCCAATAACGCCTCTACATCTGCCCAGCCATGTTCCTCTATAGTAATTCCAGCAGCTTCCGGATGGTGCCGCAGTACCAGGCTAATAAATTTGCTTAGCCTGTCCTGACTGGCTTTGTCTGTGTTTTTCATATTCGTACTCCCTCCAACATTATACCACAATTTCATGCGCCTTGGCGCATTTTTAATCAGTAGTTGACACAATGCCTTTCGTGTCAACATTATACCATAGCCTCTACCAAAACTCTGTCTCCATAACAAACTTCTTTTACGCCAATTTTTTTATGTTTATTAAAGCAAAAAGTCAGCATATATCCTGTTTGCAACTGGTAAAAATCCAAATATTCTAAAATCTGCTGCTCTCCATCCGAATGATATTTAGCTCCTCTCCAGATTTTCAGTTCTATTACAAACTGCTCTCCTTTATAATCTATAATCACATCTGTACGCTTCATCGTTCTGGTACGTGCTTCTACATAACAATTTCCTACACCATTGATAATAGGTTTTAAAAATAGCAAAAAATATTTTCTCCCGATTTCTTCCAAAAAACTTTCTGTTTCCTCTCCATATAAAAAATCAAATGTTTCTACAAAACTTTCTAATATCTGTTTCATGTTCAGATGTCCATTTTCTACAAAACGATTTTTATTTTCCAGAGCAGAATCATATATCCTGTTTCCCACGACTTCCTCTGACAAAAACAAATTATAAAGAACCGTTTCAAAAATTCGATTAGCCACAACTACTTTATTTTCTTCATTTCTTATAAAACCCAGCATTTCCGCCACTTCTATTGATTCATTTAAAGAATTATACGGGATTTCCTTCCCTTGAAAAAGTATGGTGTAAAGTACCTCTTTTAGCTTTGGATAACGTGTCAGCTTATTTACCAACGATTCAAATAGCGTATTTTTTTCTGTTAAAATCTTTTTCATTGCTTCCAAAAAAACCGCTTTTGTCCATGTTCTCTCTTTTTCTTCGTTCATGATTTGACAAATACGGGAAACCAAAAAAGGATAGCCTGCCGTATATTCAAACAGCAATCCGGCAATCTCTTTTATGTCCATACCCGTATGATGATCTGTCTCGTATTCCTGAAGCATACCTGCTATATCTTCTTTACTAAAACTCATATTCACTTTAAAATCTGCCGCAATATTCCAAGGACTATTTCCCTTTTGATGTTCTTCTTCTGACCCGAATTTTCTTTTTATATTTTTAATGTCATACACTCCTGCCAGAATTACAGATTGAAAGGTTGGTCTTTCTTCTCTATGAATATAGTATCCGCGTAATTGAGCAAGGAAATCCAAAAATACCTGATTATTCGTTGCACTGTCGATCTCATCCACCAGCAAAACAACCGGTTTTTCAGATTGTTCACACCATTCGCTTAAACAACGGAACAATACTCTTAAATCCGCACCGTCTTTTTCTCCTAAAGCAAACTGCTCTAATCGCTCTCTAACTCCCTCCGGCAGCTCTTTCGTAAATAAAAGTTCCTCTGAAAAAGCTTTTACAAACATATACTCATTTTCAAAGCTGGCATTGCTCAATAGCTGAAAATCTGTACTTACTACTATATAGTCGTCTTGTAAATATTTTTTTAAAGCGGTCAGCATCGTTGTTTTTCCATATTGCCGCGCACGGTTTATTGTAAAATAAGCCCCCTGTTCCACCAACACCTTGATTTCCTCCAGACGGCTTTGAAGATCGACCATGTAATGAAGTTGTGGATTACAAGCACCTGTAACGGTAAAAGTACGTTCCATAATTTTACTCCCCACCTTCCCTTCTTTCCTAGCTTCATCATAACAGAAAACCCTGTTTTTGTAAACCCTTTCCATTTCCCCTTTCGCTCTTCTTCATCGTGAAAAAACTTTTATGACAAATCGGGTAGGAGGTAGATAATTATTTTATCTACCGACCTCCCACACCACCGTAC
>CAJUFW010000197.1:289-5923 GCA_910585655.1 uncultured Lachnospiraceae bacterium | reverse complement strand
CACTTCGCGCCTAAGGAAAATGTCTGCTGACGCAGACGCGCTCCGGCGCGAGAATTCCACTTTGTGGAATTCTTTTTCATGGGAAACAAAAAGGGTTTGACAGGATAGAAAGGAGTACGGCATTTTTTGTGCCGGTGAAATGATAGATGAAAGAAACCAGGAGGACACGAAGCAAAAAAGAGAACAGGACAGAGAAGAAGCCTGCCTATGGGGTAGGTCAGAACATTGCTTTTATGGTACAAACTGCCTGGCAGAACAAAAGAAGTGTGTTGGCTATTTGTCTGGGTTTGGTAGTAACGGAGCTTGCCATCAGTCTGACACAGCTTTCTTTAGGACCTGTGATATTAGCAAAAGTGGAGCAAAGGACTTCTTTGGCGGAGTTGATGAAGAGTATTCTTTTGTTTACGGCGGCTTTATTTGCGCTCTATGGCGGAAAGGGATATCTGGAAAGCAATACAATGTTTGGACGGGTAAAGGTGCGCCAGGTATTGCTAAACGCGATAAATCATAAGGCAAGCACTACCTCGCTGCCAAACACCAGGAATCCGGATATCCTGAAAAGGAAGCAGAAAGCTTTGCAGGCAGTTGCCGGAAATAGCGAACCTACGGAACATATTTGGATCACTTTAAGTGGTCTCTTGATGAATCTAATCGGTTTTTTCTGTTATCTGGCAGTGCTTTCCCGGCTGAATTTGTTTTTGATTGCCGTTGTGCTGGCGACGACGGTGAGCAGCTTTTTGATTAGCAGACATTTGAATCAATGGAGCTATCATCATCGGGAGGAGGAAGCTACTTACAATCAACAGCTATTTTATATTCAAAGCAACGCGGAAGCGATTCCACTGGCAAAGGAGGTTCGCATATTTGGTCTGGGAGAGTGGCTAAAGGAGGTACACCAAAGCATAGAACGGCTTTATGAAGCGTTTGTTAAGCGGCGGGAACGGGCGGCTCTTTGGGCGAATGTGATAGAAGTGGCGCTTTCTCTGGCGCAAAATGGTGTGATGTATGGGTATCTGATTGGACTGGCATGGGCAAGACAGCTTTCGGCGGCGGAATTTTTATTGTATGTGACAGCGACGAGCGGCTTTACGACATGGGTCAGGGGGATATTGTCGGGGTATCTGGAGTTGTACCAGGAAAGTCTGGTGATTTCTACCGTGCGGGAATATTTAAATTTGCCGGAGCTGTTTTGTATGGAAAAGGGAGAGCCGATTCCGGGTCTGGCAGCTTTAGAAACGGGAGCAGCAGAGTCTAAAACAACCTGGGAATTGCGTTTAGAGGATGTTTCGTTTGGCTATCCTGGGATGAATAGGTATTTGTTCCGGCATTTGGATTTGACGGTACGGGCAGGAGAAAAGCTGGCGGTAGTCGGCTTAAACGGAGCCGGGAAAACAACGTTGGTTCAGTTGCTTTGCGGCTTTTATGATCCGCAGGAAGGGCGTGTTTTATTAAACGGAACGGATATCCGCCGCTTTAACCGCCAGGAGTATTATCGGTTGTTTTCTGCGGTATTTCAAGACTATTCGTTGTTGGATGTGACAATCGCCGAGGCAGTCGCCCAGAGGGTGGAGGGAATTGATAGAGGGCGGGTGGAGGAGTGTCTAAAGCATGCTGGGCTTTTTGATACAGTGGCAGCCCTGCCAAAAGGGTTGGAAACGCATATGGGCAGGCAGGTTTATTTGGATGGGGTTCAGCTATCTGGTGGGGAAACACAACGGCTGCTGTTGGCGCGGGCTTTATATAAGGACGGACCGTTTCTGATTTTGGACGAGCCGACGGCAGCGCTCGACCCGATTGCAGAGGATGACATTTATCAACGATATAATGAGATGACAAAGGAAAAAACATCGGTATTTATTTCTCATCGGCTTGCCTCTACCCGTTTTTGCGACCGCATTATTTTTCTGTCAGAGGGACGGATTGAAGAGGAAGGCAGCCATGAGGAGCTGATGGAACGAAACGGTGGTTATGCAAAGTTGTTTAGAGTGCAGAGTCAGTATTATCAAGTATAAAGAAATGGAACGTGCTATGAAGAAAGAAAAGAAGATGTTTTCTCTATATTTCCGCTGTTTTCAGGATCTTCGCCGGTGTTGCCCGGGAGTGTTTTTGGCGAGTGGCTGTTATGCAGCAATGAAAGCGGCGGCGCCCTATGCGGCGATCTATTGTTCGGCGCGGTTGCTGGACGAGATGGCAGGAGGACAGAGCAGAGAGGGACTGTTGTTTTGGGCAGCGGCAGCCGTACTTTCGGCGGCTGGGCTGGCGCTATGGAAAGCGGTGCTACTCCGCTGGAAAAAGATAAAAGAACATATGTATGGCATAAAGAAGCAGTATCTCTTTATGGAAAAAGCGCTGACGATGGATTTCTCAGAATTAGATAAGCAGGAAACACAGGATTTGAGAAGTCAGATTTCCCAGAATGAGCAATGGGGCAACTGGGGAATCAATAAGCTTTTTACTATGTTTGAACATCTGATAGAGGCGGGAATAGGGATTCTCGGCGCATTGGCGCTGACAGTAGGCTTTTTCCTGCTTCCGGTTCCACAGACAGCAGGAGGAATGACGGTTCTGAACCATCCAGGAGTTTTGCTGGGAATGGTGCTTGTCCTGGTGCTGGCAACGCTGCTTGGTCCGTTGTCTGCCAATAAAGCCTTGTCCTATTGGGCAGAGCAGGATGAGGAAAGCCGTTTTGCCAATCGGATATTTAGCAGCTTTGGTGTGATATTTACCGAGTCCTTTCGGGATTTGGATATTCGGATGTACAACCAACAGAAAATTGCAGAGCATTATTTAAACGGGGAAATGGCAGCAGGAACTATTGTAAAAAGCGCCCGACTGTTTGTCGGAAAGGTGGGACTACTGTATGGGCTTTCGGAAAGCGCCGCTGCGCTCTTTACCGGGCTGGTGTATGTATTTGTCTGCTTAAAAGCCTGGGCAGGGGCGTTTGGAGTGGGAGCGATTACCCAGTACGTAGGAGCAGTTACAGCTCTGGCAGGGCATACTTCAAAGCTAATCCGGATAGTGGGTATGATGCGAAGCAATCTGCCGTTTTTGCAGACAACCTATGACTATTTGGATCTTCCCAATAATATGTATCAGGGGAGTCTGACGACGGAAAAGCGTTCGGACAGGCAGTATGAGATAGAGTTCCGGGATGTGTCCTTCCATTATCCGGGAGCGGAAACCTGGGCGCTGCGGCATGCTTCGATTCGGTTTCGGGTAGGGCAGCGGCTGGCAGTAGTCGGAGAAAACGGCAGCGGGAAATCGACCTTTATCAAGTTGCTTTGCCGTCTGTACGATCCACAAGAGGGCGAGATTTTATTAAATGGGATTGATATCCGCAAATACAACTACCGTGAGTATATGGAAATTTTTTCGGTAGTGTTCCAGGATTTCCGCCTGTTGGCACAGCCCCTGGGAGCCAATGTGGCAGGCAGCAGGGAGTATGATAGAGAGCAGGTAAAAAGAAGTCTTCGGGAGGCTGGTTTTGCAAAACGTTTAACCGAGCTGCCGAAAGGGCTTGACACTCCTTTGTATAAGGAGTTTACCGAGGACGGAATCGAACTGTCCGGCGGGGAAGCGCAGAAGGTTGCCATTGCTAGGGCATTGTATAAGAACGCGCCGTTTCTGATTTTAGACGAGCCGACAGCGGCGCTCGACCCGGTGGCTGAAGCGGAGATTTACAGTAAATTCAATGAAATCGCCGGAGATCGGACGGCAATCTATATCAGCCATCGTCTGTCTTCCTGTAAATTCTGCGATGAAATTTTAGTGTTCCACCAAGGGAGAGTGGTACAGAAGGGACGGCATGAAGAACTTTTGCGGGAAACGGGCGGAAAGTATTATGTGCTTTGGAACGCGCAGGCGCAGTATTATGTGGATTTATAATCTTTTTTAAATTGCCCAGTAAATTCTGCTCTAAAAGTTAGAGCATGTTTCCCTTTTGCTCTGGGCATACTGGGGATAAATAATTATAGCTTAGGAAAAAAGGAGGGAAACGTCAATGAGCAATCGGTTAAAACAGGAAAGCAGTCCCTATTTATTACAACATGCAGAAAATCCGGTAGATTGGTATCCCTGGGGAGAGGAGGCATGGGAGAGGGCCAGACAGGAGGGCAAGCCGGTTTTTTTAAGTATCGGCTATAGTACCTGTCATTGGTGCCATGTGATGGCGCATGAAAGCTTTGAGAATCAGGCGGTAGCGGATAAGCTGCGGGAGGAATTTATTGCGGTAAAGGTCGATCGGGAGGAACGTCCGGATATCGACAGTGTGTATATGTCGGTGTGTCAGGCATTTACCGGAAGTGGCGGCTGGCCGATGAGTATTTTTATGACCTGGGACAAAAAGCCTTTTTTCGCAGGGACGTATTTTCCGCCGGAAAGTCGTTATGGAATGGTGGGATTTTTGGATCTGCTTACGCAGATAGAAAAGCAATGGAAAGAAAACAGGGCAGGGCTTTTGGCGCAGGCAGAGCGGATTGTAGAGCATGTGCAGGGAAGAGAAACAGGAAAAAGGGAGGCAGAGGTAGGGGAACCAGAACGTACAAAAATAAAACAGGGACAGGCAGAAGAGGCTGTCCGGATTTTTGCAGACAGCTTTGATGCTTTGTACGGTGGTTTTGGAGCTGCGCCGAAATTTCCTACGCCCCATAACCTACTGTTTTTGTTGCTTTATGTGTATTTGGAGCAAAAGAACAAACGAGGATACGGGAAATCAGGAGATAGAAGAACAGAAGATGGGAAAGCAAGCGGCGCAGCAATGTTACAAATGGTAGAAAAGACGCTGATACAGATGAGACGGGGCGGTCTGTTTGACCAGATTGGCGGCGGATTTTCCCGCTATTCTACCGACCGACAGTTTTTGGCGCCTCATTTTGAAAAAATGCTCTACGACAATGCGCTGCTGATTCTGGCTTATGCGGCGGCTTACCGGATGACAAAAAAGAAGTTGTATTTACAGACAGCGAAAGAAACGGCAGAATATGTACTACGGGAAATGAGGCTTCCGGAGGGAGGCTTTTACAGCGCACAGGATGCGGACAGCGAAGGGGTAGAGGGAGCTTATTATACCTTTACTTTAACGGAAGTGCTGGAGGTATTGGGAAAGAAGCGGGGAAAAGCCTTTGCCGATGCGTTTGATATTACGAAAGAAGGTAATTTTAACGGGGAACAGACAGGAAAAATAAAAAAAGGACAGAACATCCCAAATTTATTGAAAAAAGAGAATTTTTGTTTTGAGGGGACGGAAGCGGATGGGGAGCGGGAACAAGACCAGGAAGAAAAACAGGCGTTATATGAATATCGGAAAAAACGGATGCCACTTCATCTAGACGATAAGGTGCTGTTTTCGTGGAATAGTATGATGATAACGGCTCTTGGCTTTTTGTTTCGGGTTTCGGGAGAACGGCGTTATCTACAGGCGGCGCAGCAGGCGCAGGCGTTTTTAGAAAAACATTTGTGCCAGAACATGGCGGTATCTCAGGAAAAGACGGTATGCCGGAAAGAGATGCCGGAATGGTGTTTGGCAGCAAGTTGGAGGAACGGGAAGCGCGCAGAGAAAGCTTTTTTGGATGATTATGCGTATGGAACGGCAGCTTTGCTTGAATTGTATTATGCTACTTTGGAAGAAGGTTATTT
>CAJUFW010000197.1:0-279 GCA_910585655.1 uncultured Lachnospiraceae bacterium | reverse complement strand
TGGAAAAGGCAAAGCAGCTTTGTGGGGAAACGGTGCGGCGGTTTGGGGGTGAGAGCGGTGGAGGCTTCTTTTTATGCGAAACGGGAGAGAAGGAGCTGTTTTTCAATCCGAAGGAAGTTTATGACGGAGCAATACCAAGCGGAAATTCGGTGATGGCATACAACTTGGTACGGCTCTATCAGTTGACTGGACAGGAGATGTATGGAGAGCCGGCAAGACAGCAGCTTTCGTTTCTAAGCGCACAGGCAAAGGAGTATCCGGCAGGGCATAGTCTGTTTT
>CAJUFW010000196.1:5056-5928 GCA_910585655.1 uncultured Lachnospiraceae bacterium | reverse complement strand
CTCTTTCCCTACACGACGCTCTTCCGATCTATGGCTCATTAAAATGAAGATCTGACATACTCAGGTAAAACATTTTATCTTTTTTTACTTCTATCCCCATCCTTTCTTTATCCAATTGGATAAGCGGACACGGTTGTTCGTTTTCATCTGTTACCAAAAAAAAGTAGGAGCCTTCTGATGCCACCGAATGGCTTATATGGTAAGTTTGCCCACAATATTGAACCGTTATAACTTTTTCCGCGGTTATTTTTTGTAAATCTACCACTTGCTCTGAAGAGTGAAATGCAGAAAGAAAATATTCTCCAAAAGATATTCCGTTATTACGATATAAAAATATGGTAAATAAAAGACAAACTAAAACAATAACTGATATTTTTTTCTGCTTATCTGAAAATCTGCCTTTTACATAATATAATAAAATAAACAGGATAATAGCACCCAAAAAAGAAAACATATAAGTTTTAGAACCAGAACCTAATGTTACTATGAATAACAGCAAAGCAATTCCTAGGATAATATAGCGTTTCCATTCTTTTTGGGCAAGCGCCATCATAAATAGTAGCGGAAGAGTTAGAGCAGAAAACATTCCAACCAAATTAGGGTTATAAAAGGAAAGATATACCTGATTCCAACCACTGCCAGCAAACTCATAGCTGACATCACCTAATAATTTTCGCCAATAATTCGGAACAATACAAAATAGACCTAATTTACTTGCAAAAAAATCATGCCCTGATAATTGACTTAATCCAAGAAATACCATAAATACCATACTATAAAAAAACAGCTGTAACAATAACCGGATATTCCCCAAAGATAACTTCCATCCACCATAAATCGTAATAAGCAAATAAGCAAGCCATATCAAGGTA
>CAJUFW010000196.1:0-5046 GCA_910585655.1 uncultured Lachnospiraceae bacterium | reverse complement strand
TATTGACTGCAAACACCAGATAATAGTACAAAACCCGCAAAGGAGATAAGAAAAATAAAACATAATTTCTCCTTTTTATCGTAAAAAGTTAAAAATAAATCCCTTTTTTTACTATGTAAGCCTTCTACTATTATCAGGAAAAGAATAATTCCCATAGTTACTAAAATTATTTTGGAACGAAATACATAAAAAAAATCACTTGTTTGTGAATTAGTTCCATACCAAGCATACCGACTTAAATGATTATTGAATATAGTAAATCTCATCCCAAAGCATACACATAATAATACTAATATGCCTGGCAGAATTTTTAACTTTTGAAGTTTCATCACAATACCTCTTATAATAAGACAAGGAACTGTCGAAACAGTTCCTTGTCCCAATATTTTGATTCTATAACCTAACCTATATTATTTTAAAGTATAAGTAGCAGTTACAGTTGTACCAGAACCCCAAGTATAAGATACTGTAATCTTATCTCCAGCAACAAAACCTGTGAAGGTAGGAGTAGCTGTGTTGTTCTTGGTTACTTTACCATTTGTAGAAACAGATTCAATTACGTTGATATTAGTAATTGTACCAGCTTTAGCTGCAGAATTCACATGACCATACTGGTCAAATGTAGTAACAGTATTCAGTAAGTTAGCAACATCAATTGCACTTGCACTTACGGAACCATAATTATAAGATGCAGCAGTAATCTTTGGAGCAGCATTGCTTACGGTTAATTCCAGCTTCTTCTCAATACCCTTGAAGATAACAGAAACTGTTGTTTTCATGGATTCAACTTTTGCACTTGTCAATGCTCCGTCTAAGATAGCACCAGACAAATACGTTGCAGCACTGGAAACACCACCGTTAGTTGCTACCGTACCCTGTACAGTATATCTATCAGCAGGAACTACTACAGTTTTTCCGTTGCTTGCAGTAGCGGTTACAGAGATATCTTCCTTCTCGTAAGCGCCGCCCTTGCTGTACAGCATTTCTTTTGTTGTTACTTTAAAGTCTGTTAAATCAGCTTCATCAGCAGCAACTACAGTAATTTGAGCTTCAGCACCACTAATTGCCTTACCATCTTTGCCAACTAATGTTAAGGTATAACGATTGGAAACAAGTCTGCTTAAAGCGCCACTTGCTGTAAAGGTTACATTTCCTGTACCATCTAATTTAAGAGCAGCAGGAGAAGAAGCCCCAAAAGCTAATTCGGCATTATTAGTAGTAGCTGGTGTTACCGTTACAGAATAAGCACCATAGTTCGCATACTCTGCAGGATTAATCTGACGTCCATGCTGGTCATAAACAATTACATTTACAGCTGAGAAGCTTACTGCTTCACCAGGCATTACACCCAATACTTTTCCGTATATCGGATTCTCTGTTGGTGTATATACACCTGTTTTACCAAGGCTAGCAGGACGTTTGGATTCTTGGATAGTAAATGTAATAGTCTTGTACTGGAAGGAAGATGGAATCTGGAAAGAAGCGGATTCTGTAGTACTAGACTGACCCTCTGCTAAATCCCTCTTAGAATTAAATATCAAGGAAGCTGTACCATCACTATTTAATTTCCAATTCCACTTTCCATCGTTTGGTAAAACCACACCATAATTTGCATTGCTTAAAGTTTTGTAATCTTTGATTTCTGTACCGTCAGCTGCTAAAGCAACATAACCAAATTCATTGTCTTCATTTGCATAAACATTATCTAAAGTAAATACATCAAAGCTCTGAACAGACTTTGTATTTGTTACTTCAACGGTATAATTTACGTTCTTACCAGTTGACTTAGATACCAGAACCAATGTTGCAGAACCTGCTTTTACTGTTCCAGTTGTATCAATATCAACTGCTACATAATCTTTATCATCAATGGTTACTACCTCTGTATAATCAGCATTGGTATCAACTGCTAATCCAGTCATACCTGGTGCGAAGTTGATAGCAACTTCTGTAGTAGTATTGATTTGATCCATACTTCTTCCATACTGATCTTTTACAGCAACCAGAACAGCTGCATTTTTATTATCAGCATTTTCAGAAAGACTTAATGGCTTTCCGCTTACTTTATTGTAAACACCAAGTACCTCAAATGTATCAGCTTTTGCTACATTAGAAAGAGTAATAGTCTTTGTTACACTCTTACCTGTTGTTGTATTTACAATAACAACAGTACCTGTTGCTCCTAATACATATGCGTTATTAATTCCAGTTACTTCAATAATACCCTTACCATTATTTACAGTTGCACCAGAACCAAATGTGGTACTAGCATTCATATTAGAAGTTCTTCTGGTAATATCTTCGCCAAACTGGTTATATACCACATATTCAATAGTACCACTCTCACATGGATAAGCTTTGTCTAGTACCAAAGCATCACCAATTACTTCAATAGAGTCAATTACAGAAGTTTCCACTGTAAATTCTGCTGACTTATCACCTACTGTAGCAGTATACGTACCAGCTGTTAAAGAAGTAGAAGCAGAAGTTAAAACAGCCTCTGTTTTTGCTTCATTTAAAGAAACCTCTGCCATATTGATAGCAGTAGAACCCCGCTTAATAACATAATCGCTTAATGTATTAGTCAGGTTAGAACCGGTAATAGTAATCTTATTAGCGCCTGTCTGCTTAGCACTGAACGCATCAACAACCTTTACGGTAATCTTGCCTTCTCTAAAATACTTCCCATTTCTAACGTTCGCCTGGGTCGTCTGGTTGGCAACGATTGTGACAGAATCCTCGTAACATATAAAAGTTGTGATAAATTCACTGTATGTAGACAGTTTCTTTTTCTTTTGGAACTAATTTGGTACTGACTTATTATTTTCCTCGTTCAATTTCGTGCCGATGGAGTGAAGGGTTCTGGCGAGTTCGGCTTGTTTGTTTGGATAGAGATGGCTGTAAATATTTAGGGTAGTTTCTATCTTTTCATGACCGAGCCGCTCGGAAATCAGCAGGGGGGAAAAGTTTAGCTCAATCAGCAGGGAAGCATGGGAATGGCGGAGGTCGTGGAGCCGTATCCGCGGAACACCGGAGTTCTTGCAGCCTCGATCCATTTCGTGGTGCAGGTAGTATTTTGTATAAGGAAAGAGACGATCTTGTGGCTGGAGCTTCCGCTGTTTAACATAGACCTTTAAAGTCCGGCAGAGGAAGTCGGGAATCGTCACAAGACGGTTGCTTTTTGGTGTTTTCGGTTCTGTGATGATATCCTCTTGATGCACCCGTTGATACGTTTTATTGATACGAATGGTTTTTGTTTTAAAATCCAAATCCTCGGCAGTCAACGCCAGCAGCTCGCCAGAGCGGATACCTGTCCAAAAAAGGATTTGAAAGGCTTCCGAGGAAGTTGGTTTATTTTCCACACAGGCAAGGAAGCGGTAAAATTCCTCTTTTGTCCAGAACTGCATTTCCTTTGCCCGGCTCTTTCCAATCGTACCTGCCTTATGACAGGGATTTTCCCGCAGATTGCAGTATTTGACTGCATAGTTGAGCATGGCGACAAGCTGGGTGTTGATAAGCTTTAAATAGGTAGTAGAATAACCTTTGGCAATCATTTGGTTCTGCCATTTCCGGATATCGGTCGGAGTAATTTCAGAAACCAGCTTGTTTTGAAAAAACGGCAGGATTTTCAGTTCAATAATATGCTGCTTGGTGGACATGGTAGAGCTTCGCAGCCGGGTTCCCATATCGGAGAGATATAGGTTAGCCAATGACTGAAGGCTCATGGTTGTTTCGGAATGTTCTTGGCTTAGAAAGGTATGTTCCCATTCTAAAGCCTCTTTTTTCGTGGTAAACCCGCGTTTCTTTTTTTGCTTTTTTTCTCCATCCCAGTTTGTGTAATAACACTTGATAAACCAGGTACCACGTTCTTTGTCTTTGTAGACCGGCATAAATACCTCACTCCTTTGTAAAAAAATGTAATTTTATCGGGTGGATGTTACTCTCGCCTCACCGTTTAATATACCCAAAACGGATAAAAATATGGTACTATTTTGGTACTAAATTTTAAACATTAAATTTTACAAAAGAAAAAATTTTAGTGTTTTTGGAAGAAATCCATAGCTGGAACTACTTTTTTTCAATAAATCTTTAAGGTCGCGTAACGGTAATTCGTCTGTTATGCTAAAAAAGGCGCTTTTCTGATGAAGATCGGCGCCTGTGTAAGAAAGAACGACTATTTTTGTATAAAAGGAAAGGAGAAATTATATATGTGCGATCCTTTTTATTCTGCATAGCAAGGGCTGTTGCAGAGTTTTTCCTATCATTAGGAAAGGGCTTTAAAGTTTGCCTGTGATACAAAAGGTCTTCTAGGCAAAGATATCAGAACGGAAAGTAACAGTCCTTGCAAATCCAAAGTATCTAGTAAAAGAGAAAAGGAGTTGCAGGAAATGGACTGTATAAAATGGTATGAAATCATTCCGCAAGGTTCTTATCGGGTATGGCGGAATTGTTCCGGGTGTGGAAAAAAGACATGGTATCAAAATACAAATTGCTTCCGAATCAATGCCAATGGGACAAAGTTGGATGTTTGGCTGATTTATCAGTGTGAAATTTGCAGACATACGTATAATCTGACCATTTGGGAGCGTGTAAAGGTCAGTGCGATAGGGGCAGAGTATGAACGTTATCAAAAGAGTGATCAGAAACTGGCAGAAAAGTATGGAAATGATCGGGCGTTTTTTGAGCGGAATCGGGCAGAGATCGATGAGAAAAGAGATTATAAAATTAAGGAGAGGAGGGAAGCTCCCAAGGAGGTGTCTGGCAAAAGCGAAGAGGAGGGCGGACAGGAGGAAAAAGGAGTTACCATGTTTCTGTATAATCCAAACTATTTGCATCTAAGAATAGATAAGGTGCTGGGAGAGATATTGGGGAAAAGCAGAAGCTGGATACAAAAGGCGAGACGGGAAGGGACGATTGCAGTGACAGGAACTTATCTGGGAAAGGTAACGACGGTTCTTGTATCATAGGAAAGTTCTCCAAACTTCCCTATGATACAAAAAGCCCTCCGGGGGATGCGCACTTCGCGCCTAAGGAAAATGTCTGCTG
>CAJUFW010000195.1 GCA_910585655.1 uncultured Lachnospiraceae bacterium | reverse complement strand
TATTTGCCTCCGCGCACAGCTCCTCTTCGGAAAGCGTAATCTGCGGATATCGTTTTGCCAGTTCTGTTACAATTTTAAAAAATTCCTTTTGGTTCGGTGCTGAAAAATTAATGGTAACGCCGAAACGAGCCACCAGCGAAAGCTTCTCCTGCATCGTATCCGAACGGTGTAGCCCTTCCCCATGCTCTATATCAGACCGATCGTTCCAGGTCTCCCGGATTAAATGTCTGCGGTTGGACGTCGCATAAATCAATACGTTATCCGGTCGGATCTCCAACCCGCCCTCGATCACTGCCTTTAAATATTTATATTCGATTTCAAATTCCTCAAAGGACAAATCGTCCATATAGATGATAAAACGGTAATTGCGGTTTTTCACCTGCGCAATCACCTCCGACAGATCCTCAAACTGGTGCTTATAAATTTCAATGATCCGTAGTCCCATCGGATAATATTCGTTTAAAATTGCTTTAATACTTGTAGATTTCCCTGTTCCGGCGTCTCCAAACAACAGAACGTTATTCGCCTTTTTCCCTTCTACAAAGGCCAACGTATTATCCACCAGTTTTTTCTTCTGCAGCTCGTAACCGATCAGATCGTCTAACCAGATTTCTTCGGTATTGGTAATCGGCTGAACGTCGATTTGCCCCGTCTCACTCTTGCCTACGCGGAACGCCTTGTTAAGCCCGAATTTGCCCACGCCGTAGTCCCGGTAAAAACCTGTCACCAAATCAAAAATTTCATTTTCATCGGCAGCCTGTTCCAATGCCTCCGAAAGCCGCTGCACCTTTTCCGATACATTGGCGTTATAGCTTTTTTTGTCTTTCGCTATCGCCTGGTAATGCGATATCACGGAAAAGCAGTCGATCCCAAGCGCCTCTTCCATCGGACGGAAATCATAGTCGAACAACTGCTTCATAATACGGAAATCGTTTTTGGCAAACTGCACCACCGATCCGTCCCGCGCTCCTACCTTTTCACAGGTAATGGAAAACGGATTTTCATTGGTAATCAGCAGATAAGTCAGATAATTGTGCCAGAGATTCCGGTTAAACCCATAGCGGGTAGCCACATCCAGCAGCTTGTGGATTTCCATATAAATACGAGTGACCAGCTCCTCCTTTGCCACTGACGCTGACTGGTATTTCGTCTCAAAATCTTTTATAATCTGCGCCAGCGGCATCAGGATATTGTCCTGTTCAAAGTCCCGGTAAATAACCAGCTTTGCAATTTCTTTATACATCGTCGTTCTTTCTCTCCCCTTTCGATGATACTCCCCTTTTTCTATCAGCCGTTACATCCTATCCGGCGTTTCTATTCCCAGCAGATCAAGCCCTGTAGCCAGAATATCGGCAGTCAGGGTAATCAGCAAAATCCAAGACCCCCGTCTTGCCCTGTCCTCTTCTGTAAGAATCTTATTTTCATGGTAAAAATGGTTAAAAGCATTGGAAATTTCATACAAATACTGACAAAGCTTGTGAGGAGCTTTTTCCTCAAAGACAGCCTGCATGGTGCTGCCAAAACGCGCCAAAATAAGCATCAGGTCGGTTTCGCTTTCTCCGGCTGGCGGCAGCAATGTCTGCGTCTCCTTCTCTTCTATCCCCTCTAACTCCGCATATTTTTTCAAAATAGAACGGATACGAACAGCAGTATACTGGATATAAGGTCCGGTATTGCCTTCAAAGGAAGTAAAACGTTCCAGGTCAAAGATATAATCCTTCGACGCCTGGTTGGACAAATCGCCGTATTTCAGCGCGGCAAGCCCTACCTGTCTGGCTACCTTCCGACATTCCTCTTCTGCCATCTCTCTGCCTTCCATCTTCCGGTAGACCTCTTCCTCCACGTCGGCAATCAGGTATTCCAGACGCATCACGCCGCCTTCTCTGGTCTTAAACGGCTTCCCGTCCTTTCCGTTCATCGTCCCGTTTCCAAGGAAGGTCAGCTCGGTTTGCGGACGGACAATGCCGGTCTTTTTCGCGCAGCGGAAGACTTTGGTAAAGTGCAGCTCCTGACGCTTGTCCACCACATAAATCACCCGATTCGGATGATAAAGCTGCTCCCGCTCCAATAATGTCGCCAAATCTGTCGTCTCGTACAAAGCGGCTCCATCGGATTTTAAAATCATACACGGCGGCAGTTCCTTTTTATCGGTCTCCTCCGTCACATCGACGACCAACGCTCCCTCGCTGATATGGGCAAAGCCGCCCTTCTTCATCTTTTCCACCATGCCAGGGATATGCTCCTGAACATCGCTTTCCCCTTTCCATAAGTCGAACTCTACGTTTAAGTTTGCATAGTTTTTCTTTAAATCCGGGATCGAAACTGCCGTAATGTGCTTACACAGCGCCCGATAACCGCGTCTTCCACTCTGAAACTGAAACGTTGCCTCTAACGCCTCTGCCCGGTAGCTTTCGTCCTCTTTGGATTTTTTACTGGCAGTCGGATAGATCTCCTCCAAATCAGCTATCGTAAACGGCGCTTCTTTGGGGTATTCCCCCTGATAACTCTCGTCAAAATACACCCATTCCGGATGACGGTGATACAATTCCGTAATAATCTGCCCCATCTGCAGACCCCAGTCGCCCAGATGAACGTCCCCAATCACACGATGCCCCATATAACGGCTGATCCGCTTAATGCTTTCCCCGATGATCGCCGGACGCAAATGCCCTACATGCAGAGGCTTTGCCACATTGGCTCCGCCATAATCTACAATAATCATTTCCGGCTGTTCCGGTATTTCTATTCCGAATTTTTCCGCAGTTCGGCTCTGTTCCAAAAACTCTGCCAAAAAGGTGCTTTTTAAGTTCAGGTTAATAAAGCCCGGCGGAACCGTCTCCGCCTTTTCAAACAGCCGGCTTCCTGTCTCAGACTGGCGAAGACAGGCTACTACCTCCTCTGCAATCGCAAGCGGCGCCTTTTTATAAGCCTTTGCAGCCGCCATTGCACCGTTACACTGGTACTGACACAGATCCGGGCGGTTGGACACACTTGCCATCCCGTATTTTTCCTCATAGCCGCAGGAGGCGAACGCCTGCTCCATTTCCTGTCGGATAATATCAAGAATCTGTTTCATCTATTGTGATACCCCTTTCTATTCTCTTTTCTCTTTACCGGTCATGGTTCTTTCCGGCATTTTTAAGACAATGGTTTCCGTACTTGCTATTATAATGAGCTTTCTACGGATTGTCAAACAAAAAGGCTGTCACACCTGTTTTTGGAATTTTTATGTGACAGCCTGTTCCGTCATGACGCATACGTTATGACGCATGCAGCCGTTTTTCTACTATTGTTAAAATCCCGTAGAGCGCCATTGCCAGAATACAGAGCAATACGATACTAAGAATCACCCAGTCAAGCTTAAATAGCTGCGTTCACAAACGGATCTGATATTCTCTCGTCCGGCTGTTGACCGCCTTGATTTCTACACGAATCAACGAACGTTGCGTTTGCTGCTTTGTGAGTTCTATCTCCAGATACGATGGATAGACCCGGATTTCGGACAACTCTTCCCATACGCTTTTTTGGCCTTCCATACTCTCTCCTATAGCGAACGCCGCCTGCGCCAGGCGGTCTTCTTTTTTGTCGTCGGATAGCGATAGGCATCCTTTTATGACATCGGCTGCCAGGCTCTCTATCTCCGTCTCCGGCAAATGGATATTCGGACAGCCCTTCCTCCCTTCCTCTAAAAAGCGGCTGCAGCTCCAGACATGTTTTTTCCCGGAGACATTCTGTCTGGTTTTTCTCCAATAAATGCTTCCGCATAATCCGCAGCGGACTTTTCCGGAAAGCGAATAAAGGTTTCGTTTTCTTCCCCAGACACATTCCTGCTGCCTGCGACTATCCATCAGCCGGTTTGCCTTCTCCCATAGCTCCTCTGAAACGATAGCCGGCACGGCTCCATCATGATAAATCCAATGCTCTCGCTCAATTTTTTCGATTTGCTTTGTTTCAAAATCCCGGTGCTGGGTGTGCATACGGGCGGTTCCTTTGTATAAGGGGTTCCGTATGATCCGCCGGACGGTCTGCTCTGCCAGCCTCCCTCCCTTCCGGTTCCGATAGCCCTGCTCTGCCAACCGCCCGGCAATGATCCGGGAACCATAGTCCTGTGCCGCCCACTCAAAAATCAGTCTTATCATCTTGGCTTCCGCCTCATTGATCACCACCTGCCGGTTTTGTTTGTCATATCCCCAGGTACAGGACGTCAGGACGACGTTGCTCCCGGACTTCTGCCGCTGTTTGTGGGCATGGTTGATGTTCCGGCTCAGGCTGCGGCTGTAGTCTTCTGCCAATATTGCCTTTATCCCGGTCAGCAACGCATCCTCGGAAGAATAAAAACGTCGTTCCAGATAAAAATAAAGCTTCTTCCGGTAACGAAGAAGCCTATCCAAAAACAAATACCATTCCCTGGTATTCCGCATCAGCCTGTCCTGAGACTTTACAACCAGAATATCAAACCGATCCGCCTCCATATCCTCATTCATCCGCCTGTACTCCGTACGATACCGTGTCGTTGTCCCGGATCGTCCCTCGTCTACATAGCCCTCTACCAGCTCCCAGCCATTGTCCCGGATCGCCTGCTGCGCCTCCTCCTTCTGACGTGCCATAGACGCCAGTTGGTTTTCCTCTTCGGTACTGACACGACAATAATATACGGCGCGTTCCCTCATAGCCGTTTTCCCTCATATTTTTTAAGCTTGGTATTACTATATTCTTATCCGCTATGAAAAAGAATTCCACAAAGTGGAATTCTCGCGCCGAGCGCGGTTGCCGGACGGCAACATCTTCCATTCGCGCGAGTGCGCAGCCCACTTTAGCGACATCTTACTCCAGCTTCCCTTCCAGTCCGGAACTACAGACATACTCTCCCTTTTCATCGATCCAGACAGCTTCGGTTCCTTCCATCCCTTCAATAAGCTTCTGTCCTTCCTCTAAGCTCATGTTAAAAAGAGCCGTGGAAAGCGCGTCGCCCTTTGCCGAGCTTTCGCAAACTACCGAAACCGAAAGAAACCTATTTTCCGGAAACAACGTATCAGGATTGATGATATGATGGTACTGCTTTCCGTCTACCGTATAATAACGCTGATAGGATCCGCTTGTCACCAAAGACAGATCGTCTAATGGCAGAAGACAGAAATAGGATTTCCCCCAGGAAGAATCCGGAGTTTGAATCCCCACCCGCCAGCTTTTTCCATCGTCTTTTTTACCAATCGTACGGATATTTCCCCCTACGGAAAGCGTCAAATGTGTCCAGCCCTGTTGGATGGCATATTCCGCCAGACGATCGGTTGCAAATCCCTTTGCTACCGCGCCTACATCCAGCCGCATCTTTGGATCTGCCAGAAAAACCGTCCCTGCCTCTCTGTCTATCTGTAAATCGGAAATATCCGTATGAAGCGCCGCTTCCTGCAACGCCTCTAATTCCGGCAGAGACGCCTGATCCGGATCGTATTCTGCCTCACTTCGCTTTTCATGCCAGAGAGCAAGGACACTTCCCATTGCTATATTAGTCTTTCCTTCTGTCTGCCTATACATCTCAATACCATATTCTAGCATCTCTATCACCGCCTCGTCTACCTTAACCGGGGCGATGCCAGCCTGATCGTTGATCGTTTTTAAATTGGCGATTCCTTCGTACTCATGATAAATATCATACAGCTTATGGTATTCCCAGAGCAGTTCCTGTAATTTTTCCGCCTTTTCCCCAAAAGCCTCTTCACTTGTATCATAACCCATAATCACTGTTACGGTATCAAACGCCTCCAGGGAAGTTTTGGTAAATCGTTCCAGCTTTTTCCCGCAACCACACAAGCCAGTGAAAACAGCAAGCAGCAAAACAAACACTGCTGCCATACCTTTGATTTCTTTTTTCATTCTATTTTCCTCTATCTCGGAGAACTTTCCTATCATATGAATAAGAATCCTGCAAAGCAGGATTCTCCGCCTGCGGCGGGTCGCTTCAGCGACATGTTACTACTCCGCCGCAGTGCGATCCTGCCCGGAGGGCTTTTTGTAGGATAGGGAAGTTTGGAGAACTTTCCTATCATAATCGGGTAGGAGGTAGATAATTATTTTATCTAC
>CAJUFW010000194.1 GCA_910585655.1 uncultured Lachnospiraceae bacterium | reverse complement strand
CGTATCCCCCGGAGGGCTTTTTGTATGATAGGGAAGTTCAGAAAACTTTCCTATCATACAACAAAGAGCGGGATAACTACCAGTTTGTTATCCCGCTCGAATTTTTTCTTTTATTTGATTGCTTTTATTCCTGTACCCGGATCACAATCGAGTTCCGGCTTTCTTTTGCTGTTCCCTTCATCGTAATAACCTCGTCTACTCCAGCCATATTGACACCTGTGCTGGAAATCAGAGAGCTGATATTTGGCTGATACCACAGCTTAGCCGATCCGTCCGGCTGCTTCTCCCACCGGAAAATACCGCCGTTATTGGAAAACAGATAATTCTGATCCTGCAGATATGCCATGTTCATTGTACCGTTGAATACATCTTTGGCTCCGGTCAGAGCGACCAACGTTGCATAATCGGTAATGTTGTTCCCGGCTGTATTGATCACACTGTAATCCAGATAGGTTTCCTGTCCGACATAGCTGTTTCCGGTCTTTTTGATAAAAGCAGTTCCGTTGATCCAGAAACGCTCGATTCCTGCTGTCTCTGCTACCTTTAAAATCACATTTGTCGGAGTAGACGTACCGCCGGATAAAATAATGTTGGTCGTTCCGGTCGCCGTCTTACCTGTCGTTCCGGCAGAAAGCGCATATGCCAGATACTGCTGATTGTCAATGACAATGCTTCCGATAGACTCTGTAGAAGCTAATTCTAAATTTGTCGATCCGCCTACATAAATCCCGACAGTCTTATCATCGACACCCTTTCTTGCCAGAAGGTTGCCATATTGATCCTTTGCGGATACTAACAGATAATAAGCTCCTGTTGTCATTGTCGTTCCTGCATACGGCACCACGGTCATTCCGGTGGTAATCATATTCATATTGGCGTCTGCCAGCTTCCGATAGCCTTCTATTGCATTCAGGTATGTATAAATCCCCTTAAATTCCAGGCTGCTGACCATAGCAGGCGCTCCTAGTAACACCGTGCTTTCATTCTTAATATTCATGGAACCATTATAAATCAAAGAAATAGAATATGCCGTATTGATCTGTGGAGCTGTTTCTCTTGTCCGCTCAAAATCAAGCATCATGACGCCCTGTTCCGGAAGCGTGGCAACGCCGTTGTTCGCCCAGATTCCGATAAACTTGCTGGTCGGATACAATGGGCTGGCAGTCACGTCATTGCCGAACTGATCGTAAAGCTTGTAATAAATATATGCCTTTGGATACGTATTGCCGCTGATCACAGTCTTGTCTAAAATCGCATAATTGGAAGTAAGCTCGATCTTTTCCAGTCTGGATTCCTCACAGGTAATATTAAACGTCTCTACTCCATTTACAATTACGGTATAATCTCCTTTTAACGGAGACTGACTTGTTGTAACTACTGCACTTTTCTTATTATCCGGCTCCATCGTCATATTCGAGCTGACGACAATACTGGTCTTGGTATTTCTGACTACGACTGACATAATCTCGGTATTGGCTGTTACCCGGAATTTATTGGAATCTATCTGCTCTACCTTAGTCGGTGTCTTGATTTCGATCTTTGCCGCTACGCTCTCCACATTGTAAGCAAGAGCATTCGGAGAATTCTTTCCTACGACTTTTAAATATACGGTTCCTTCTGACTTTGCCGTTACCTTTGCCGTACCGGTTTCCGTCGTCTCTAACGTAGCAATCGTATCCGGAGCAGCTATTTTACAATCCGCGTCTGCATAAAGCCCGAAATAGAGCCCATAGGTAGACTTTACAGAAGAATTGACAGCCAGCGCCTTTGGATTGACCGTCAGATTGGCAGTAAAGTTCGCACTCTCACCGATTTTTAACGTTCCGTCAAAACCTGTCATTGCCGGCATCAGAGAAACGGCAGTCGCTCTCGTAAGCGCACGCATCTTACAACGGAGCTGTTTGGTTTCTCCGTTCTGCTTGTAGGTAAATGTAATGTAAGCCGAACCGTTGCCTACCGCCTTACAAATTCCGTATTTATCTACGGTAACGGCATTTGTATTAGAGGATTTCCAGGTTCCCTTCACTCCGCTGGTTCTGCCGCCGATGTTATAATCCAGGTTGATTCTTACACCGCCTACATAGAGGTTGGTATTTTTCTTGTCCGTCAGCACGGTATTGGGAGCTTTTTTATTGTAAAGGATCGCAATACCCGCCGCCTTCGCCTGCGCCGGAGGCAACAGCGTCAATACCATAGCGCACAGCAGCAAGGCTGCCAAAAGTTTTTTTCTCATCTTGAAGTTCCTCCTTTATGCTCTTATTTTGTCTTTTTTTCTGACATATTTTCCGCAGCTCTTTTCTGACTATCCTTCCTGCTCCTTTAGCATATCCAAATAAAACCTTGTTCCGAAAATAATTCCTACTACGAAAATACCTGTCATACACAAATAACGGACGATTTTTGTCACGTCTACCTGTACCGTCACACTGGTTCCCTTCTCCTGTTCCTGCTTACACCGTTTCATCCCTTTCACCTTCTCTCCAAAACCTGCAGTTTTTCTCAAATATCTTCGGGGGCAAAAGCTGATGGTAAATCTGCTCCATCGCCAAAAGCGCTGTAAAAGGGCTTGGGATCTCCTGACGGCTCCAAACCAGCAGGCGGAAGTCTACCCCAAAGATTTTTGTCCTTACGCCCTCTACCAGCCGGCAGCCAAGTCGTTCGTAAAATTTGATCCGCCGCTTTCGTATCTCTTGATCCTCTGCATTTTTTGCCGCCTCCGGATCTTCCACTTCAAAGAGAACTCCCTTACATACAAGCCCTTCCAGCAACGTTTCTAAAAAAACGCTGCCGACGCCCTGTCCGCGAAACCCTCTGCAGACGGCATAATAATCCAACAGCACATAGGAATCCTCTCCATACGGCTGTTTTTGCTCCGGCTGGGTCAAAATAGCATACGCACATAATCTTCCTTCGCGCTTCCAGCCATATGCTACGGTAATCCCTTCCGCCTGCTTTTCTAACAGCATCGATAAGGACCGTAATTCATCTTCTGGAAAATCCGCTTTCATATGCTCTTCGTAGATCTGCCGTAAGCTCTCCGGGGACAATTCCTCTATCCTATATGCGGACATCGATGTTCTGCCCCAATCCCGGATTGACGGATTGCTCCATCATCTTTATCATAGATGCTCCGGTTTCCTCTACTTGATCCAAGGACATTTTCAGTACGGATATACTGACCTGTCCCTGCACTGTTGCCGGATTTGCCTGTGAAGCTGCCGAAACAGCGCTTCCAATCCTCATATCCATTCCTATAACCTCCTGACTCTTTCTGGTTTTCTATTTTACATACTTCCTGCTTCCTTAGTGTAGCACAACTTTCCTCGAAAGGCAATGCTTTCCTCACCGGCAAGCCTGTTTTAATAAGCTTTTTAATTCCTCTACGTCAAACGGATACTGTTTGCCGCAGAAATGACAGTTGACCTCGATTGGCTTTTCTTCCGCAATCATTTCCTCTATCTCTTTTTTGCCGATACTGATCAGCGCCTTTTCTACTCTTTTTTTATCACAATTACAAAAAAATTCCGTTTCTATCTGCTCATGGATCGTAACGC
The DNA here is from genome assembly GCA_910585655.1 of uncultured Lachnospiraceae bacterium. Taxonomy (GTDB): domain Bacteria; phylum Bacillota; class Clostridia; order Lachnospirales; family Lachnospiraceae; genus MGBC131033. Next base: position 2,531 of record CAJUFW010000194.1, on the reverse strand, counting down.
CCAAATCGCCCAACAGCTCCTGTAAAATATCCTCCGGCGTCATCCCACGGTTTAGCATCGACGTAATAGAGGACAGTTCTGCCAGCTTCGTCTCTAAGGCAGATATCGTTTCTTCCTCTGCAAACGGCATTAGCTGGAGGAGAAAGCCGCCGGCTTGCTCTACCTCGTTTTCCCGGCTCATCAATACGCCAAGAGCAACCGCGCTCGGAATCTGTTCGCTGACAGCAAAATACGATGTGATGTCCTCCGCAATTTCTCCGCTTACTAACGCCGTCCGTCCTACATACGGCTCCTTTAAGCCCAAATCCTTGATCACGACCAAATCTCCCTGCCCGACGGCGCCGCCTACATCCAGTTTCCCGGCAGGACTTGGCGGCAGCAATACCTCCGGATGCCCGACATATCCCTTTACCCGGGCTGTCGAATCTGCCGTCACAGTCATTCCGCCTAACGGTCCGTCGCCCTTTACCTGAAGCGTAAGCAGATCGTTTTCTCCCTTCATCATACTGCCCATCATAGCACCTGCCGTCAGCAGTCTGCCCAGAGCTGCCGTAGCTACCGGGCTTGTTCCATGCGCCTTTCTGGCTGCCTCTACCAGCTCTCTTGTCGTCGCCGCAAAGACGCGGATCTGATCGTTTGCCGCCGTAGCGCGAATGATATAATCCTTCATACCTTCCTCCTATTTACAGTCCTGTAAAAAATTCTGATATAGTTTCCCTTCCTGATGCCCCTCTCTGGCAATCACATAAATCCGTTCGCTTTTTTCTGTCGGCGGTTTTTTCGTAAATGCGTCGTAAACGGTAACAAACTCCATACCGGCTTCGGTCAGCAGCCGCTTAATCGTCTCTACCGAATAAGCTCTCTGATAGTGTACTTCTTCATACCGCCGGAACAGATCGCCCTTTTCTTTGACATATAAGGTAAGGGCGTATTCGTTGACACCGCTTTCCTCTTCAAAAGTATTTTCCCAGATAAAGCTGCATTCTTCCCGGTTTTCCGCAATCGTATTCTGCGCTAATAGTTCTCTGTATTTATATATCGTATTCAAATCAAAAATAAATAAGCCTCGTTCCTCCAGGTAGTTATTGACAAGGGAAAATACTTGCTTTAAATCCTCTTCTTCTATGATATAATTCAGGCTGTCGCAAATACTGATGACAGCGTTTACCGTGCCGTACAGCTCAAATTCCCTCATATCTTGCAGCAGATACAAAATAGACGATTCGTCCTCTGCTTCCGTCTGCTTTTCTCTGGCTATCGCCAGCATTTCCTCCGAAGAATCAATCCCAATCATATCATAGCCTCTTTGTGCCAGGCGTGTTGTTATATTTCCGGTTCCGCAGCCAAGCTCCGCCACCAGCCCCGTTCCGACGCCGTATTCCTCCAACAACCCTGCCAAATAGCTTGCCCATTCGTCATACGGAATATTATCCATCAATAGATCATAGACCTCTGCAAAGCCTGTATATGACTCCATCGGCTTCCTCCCTCCTCTCTTTTTTAAGTAGCGTTTTCCTGATTTAGCCGCCGTATGTTCTCCAGTACATCCTCATACCGCAGGCTGCCGCCAAACAAATCCAACGCGCTTCCTACCGTCACATCCAGGTTCCCCCTGCCAAGCCGGTACAAGGTTTCTATATCCGAAAGCTCCGACACACCTCCTGCATAAGTCATCGGATGTAGGGAATAGTTTCCAAGACGTGCCGCCAGCTCCTGCTCAATCCCGGAACACATTCCCTCCACATCTACTGCATGGATTAAAAACTCATCGCAAAACCCAGCCAGCTCACGCAGCGTCTCTTTGCTCACAGACACCTCGGTAAAACGCTGCCAGCGATCCGTAACAATCCGATACTCTGCCTCCTTCTGTTCGCCGTCTTCTGTCTGCGGATATACTCTCCGGCAGCTTACATCCAATACTACATGCTCCCGTCCTACCTCCTGCAGCAAGCGTTCCAAATGCTCGTACTGAATTCTGCCTTCCGAAAACGCATAAGACGTTACAATCACATGAGACGCTCCCAGTTCCAAAAAGGAAGCCGCCGTTTCTGCCCGGATACCGCCGCCGATCTGCAGACCGCCCGGATAAGCCGCAAGCGCCAGCTTAGCCTGACGGACGTCCTCCTCATAGTAAGGGCTCTCCGGCGGATTTAACAAAATAATATGCCCTCCTGTCAAGCCGTCCTCCTGGTATCGTCTGGCATAACAATCTGCGTCAAGCTGTGCCACAAAATTCTCCTTCCATTCCGGCTTTTTTTTCTCATCCTGAAGGCTGGATCCGACTAACTGCTTTACTTTTCCATTGTGGATATCAATACACGGTCTGAATTTCATTTCCCGCTTCCCCTTCCCCTTGGTATCTCTATACTTTTTCCAAGCCCGAACGAATAGATAACGGTTTCTTTTACTGCCTTATGCTCCAGCTGTTCCAAAGCCTGGCGATAATACTCTAGCTGAAGCTGATAGCGGTCAATCAAACGCTGTTCTTCGCCCTGCCGGACGGCATCGGTTTTATAATCAAGCAGGACAAT
>CAJUFW010000193.1:2620-6150 GCA_910585655.1 uncultured Lachnospiraceae bacterium | reverse complement strand
AAATATACAGAGATAGAATATTTTGGAAAATACTATGGTATCTATGGTTGTGGCTTTTATCCAAGCTACAAAAAAGGCTGGAGGGTTGCGATTCCTTTTTTGACGGATACCGAATATAATAAAGGAATTGAGCCAGAATATGAGCTTGCTTATATCCGCACCAGTGCGGTAAAAAAATTGCAAAAAACTACTATAAAAGAGGAAATAGTAAAAACAGAATGGTATTTGGTGCAGGATAAAAGGCTGTATGAGGAGGGTTATTATCTCTCTCCTGACTTATATCGAAGCTATTTCCCGGCTCCGGTGGAGGCAGTGATATTGGGCTGGATAGGAGTAATCGGCTGGAATTTAGTTCGGAGGTGTTTTAAGGGGAGGCAAAAGGAAAAGAAAGGGAGTAGCGATTATGTACTACATTAGTTATAACATATAAAAGATAAGGAACGGAGAGAAGTTTATGACAAGAGAGAGCTACCACTGCCCGCAGTGCGGTCGTTTGATTTATTATAAAGGTTTATGCTGGGAATGTACAGCGGAGCAGAAAAGAGAAAAGGCGCTGGCGCTAACCAGGGAGGAAGTCGAAGAGAAACAACGTTATCTAATAGAAAATATTTCATCGTTAAAGGATCGGGCGGAACCAGAGGAAACGTATTTTTGGGAATGCCTTTCTTATCATGGTGTAATATCAGAAAAGCTGCAGTATGCGGCGGCAGCGGCTAAGGCATACGCTTTGCCGGAGCTGTATTACAAGGCGCCAGAGGAAGTGCGGGATACTTTAATAGAGGAACTGCTTTCCACGGAAAATGCGCAGGACGCATCAAGGCTGATGGTATGCCTAGCGATGCAGGGAGATGATAAGGCACTGGAAACGCTACAGGAACTAAAACAGCATCCGAGAGAATGGCGGAAAAAGCTTTACGTTGATCCGGATATCTATGCACAGATAGGAGGTTGGACTTTTGAGGAAGACGGAAGCAGAAGAGAAATCAATTATCCGAAATGCTATAGCCTGGAGAAGCCGGAAAAAACAAGAAAACGAAAGAAACGAATCGTTACCATTGGCAAAAAGGGACAGGAGATTTGCCCTCATTGTCATGGAAAAGTAGTAGATTTGCTGAGCATCGATGGAGACGCAGAGGAAATGCAGTTTTTAGGAATACCAGGAAAGGTGACTGTCACCTGCTGTCTGAGCTGTATTTATGAGGCGGCTCCGGCAGCCTTTGGTCGTTTTGATGAGGCAGGAAAAGGAACCGCAGACTTTCCTTATCCGGGAGCAGGCAAGGGAGAGGGCGAAAATGAGGAATATTCCTGGGCGGAGGAGAGCTATGAGGAACTGGCAGCCTGTGACCTGGATATCAGCGTAGAGGAACGACCGGTATTTTATGGTGCGAATGATTGGGAGATTGGGACAATCGGCGGCTTTGCTCATTGGATACAGGATTGTGAGATTCAGACCTGTCCGGACTGCAAAAAGCCGATGCGTTATCTGGCGCAGCTTCCATGGGATGTTCTGATGGAGGGCGGCGGCGACGGAAGTCTATATATTGGAGTATGCCCGGATTGTAGACGAGTTTCGATTCAGCATCAGCAGACGTGAGGTGCTGGAGAAAAAAGAAGAAGACGTGCATTATGTGTATTCGTCTTAATCAATCCGTTTAAGGCGGGGGAGGAATAGTGCTTTAGAGTTGTTTGCACCATTCCTCCCCCAAATACTGTCTGTTATTATCTCTATGAATTCTGATTATAAGCCCTGATTTAGAAAGAGTTGTTTCATTTCTTCTGCAGATTCCTGCATTCCCCTCTGAAACCATATTTCAATCCAGCCATACAGACTATATACAACAAATGCCTTTGCATAAACTTCGTCTTTTGGCAAGTCTGGTCTTAATTCCATCATGTCCAAAATGACGTCTTTTAGTAAATAGACAAGGTGACGCTCGTTCAAAAGGCGGTAAAAGGCTTTATGTTGTTCAAAATGCTCGAATATCATACCAATGCCAGAGCTAAGAGGGAGGCTGTTATTTTTCTCCCAGTCACTTTTCCATACATCAAATAGTTGATTGATATATGCCCTCAAAATATCTTCTTTACTGTTGAAGTTACGGTAAAAGGAAGCCCGTCCAATGCCGGCATTGTCACATAACTCACTAATAGAAATATCGTCTATTGTTTTGTTTTCTAATAGCGCCAAAAGTGATTTTGTTATATGGCGAATCACATAGGCGTTGCGTCCTTTATTACTCATTGGTGATACATTTTTTGTGGTTTGTCTCATTTTTTTCCTCCTATTGACATGAAGAAAGTTTGCTGATACAGTTATATCGTCGAAACACTTGTATCATGAAAATGATACCATAATAAAGCGTAAATATCAATAGAAAAAAGAAAGGAGTTTATAACATGATACTCACAAAAAAACGGATTCTGATATTGTTTGTAATCATTATTGTTGCCGTTGTTTTGGGACGGCTTGCAGTTCGGGGAATTCTGAATCTTCTGGTCGGAGGAACGATGTTTGGAGGTAATTTCCTATGAAAACTAAAAAGAAGGGAGGAAAAGGAATGTTTATAGCTATCTGCATATTGACGTTTGTTGTTTCTTTTGGAATCGGAATCGTTTCAAAGATTGCCGTTAAACCCTCATGGGCAAAAAAATATTCCGTTCAAATGACCGATGAAATCGGAAAGGTTTATAAAGATATTTCTTATGGAACCGGTGAAGCGAATAAGTTTGACTTATATGTTCCGGCAGACGGAGGCAGAGAAAGCTATGGTCTGGTGGTATATCTTCATGCAGGCGGGTTTACAGCAGGCGATAAAGCGGACGATGCAAAAGTGCTTGCCTGGTTATGTTCCAAAGGATATGTTGCGGCAGGGATTAACTATACGCTGTATACTGATGAAAATAGCAAAAGCGTATATTCGCAGTCGGTAGAAATAAAAGAGGCTATGCCAAAAGTCGTGGAAGAAGCCAAAAGACTCGGATATCATATAGACAAGATGGCGATATCGGGCGGATCAGCGGGCGGTACGCTTGCCATGCTTTATGCTTATCGGGATGCAAAGGATTCTCCTGTTCCAGTTAAGATGATGTTTGAAGCAGTTGGACCGTCAAGCTTTTACAGAGCCGATTGGGGTGTATATGGGCTGAATCAGGACACGGATGAAAGCAGAAAAGCGGCGGCAGGATTATTTAGTACAATGCTTGGAGCAGAAATAGACGTAGAGATTCTTGACACAGAGGAATATGACGAACGGATAAAGCCGATCTCTGCGTTTATGTGGATTGACGAGAATTCCGTACCAAGTGTGATTGCTTACGGCGCATATGACCGTGTATGCCCGTTTGAAAGCGCCGCGCATCTGGTAAATGCCTTAAAGGAAAACGGTGTAGATTATCAGTATTTTGAAATGCCGCATTCCGGGCATGGGCTTCAAAATGATGATAAGCTGTATGGGCAATATATGAATACGGTAGAGGAATATTTAGATAACTATATGCCTGTAAAATAATATCAATTAAAATATAAATCA
>CAJUFW010000193.1:0-2610 GCA_910585655.1 uncultured Lachnospiraceae bacterium | reverse complement strand
CGGAAGTCCGTCAAATCCTTCAAACTCTCCCGGAAAAATTTCAAGTACCGCTGATATTGTTTTATCCTTTTTGCACTATGTACTTCTGCTTTTTTGCAGCATGGGTATATCAGATTGCAAATCAACGGCGTGAAAAATACGGTTTCAGAAATTTATATTTCTTGAAAAATCCACTTAAATAGCATATAATCAAACTATCGTAAAAGAGGCTACAAAATAGCTATCCTCTGTTGCAGGATTCTTATTTCGATCATAATGAGTAAAGGAGCTAACAGGTATGAAGATTGTGATCCTTGGCGGCGTGGCTGCCGGAACAAAGGCAGCGGCAAAAATCAAACGGGAAAACCGGGCTGCGGAAGTGGAGCTGTATACAAAGAGCAGCGATATTTCCTACGCAGGCTGTGGGCTGCCATATTATGTAGGCGGGGATATCGAAACAAGGGAAGAGCTGGTCGTCAATACTCCGGCGAAATTTACGGCGCTGACCGGAGTCACGGTATTTACCGGGCAGGAAGCAGTGGCGGTTTATCCGCAGAAAAAAACGGTAGAAGTTCGTTCGGTGGCAGACGGAGGGCTGCAGAGAGTATCCTATGACAAGCTGGTGCTGGCAACCGGAGCTGCGCCGTTGGTTCCGCCGATAGAGGGAGTAAATTTACAGGGTGTGTTTACCGTTCGGACTCCGGATGATGCGGTAGCGATCCGGGAATATATCAGACAGAACGGCAGCAGGCGTGCGGTCGTAGTCGGAGCCGGATTTATCGGGATGGAGATGGCGGAAAATCTGATGGCACAGAAGCTTTCCGTTACGCTGTTGGATATGGGAAGCCAGATTTTACCAGGGGTGTTGGATTCTGAGATGGCAGGTTATGCAGCAAAGCACCTGCGTCAGATGGGTATGAAAATCCTCACGGGAACGGCTTTGGCTTCTATCCAGGGAGAACAGCAGGTAACGGCTGTGAAGACGGCGGCGGCGGGAGAGCTTCCGGCAGATGTGGTGGTGCTGGCTATCGGGGTGCGTCCTGCTACAGAGTTTTTAAAGGAGAGCGGAATCGAACTGGAAAAGGGCGCCGTTGTGGTAGACGAATATCAACAAACAAATCTTCCGGATATCTATGCGGCGGGGGATTGTGCCGTAGTGAAAAATCGTGTGACAGGAAATCGTCAGTGGTCGGCAATGGGTTCGACGGCAAATCTGACCGGACGCTGCCTTGCCAGGACGCTGACAGGGACAGATACACCGTATCCGGGTTGTCTTGGTACTGGTGTAGTGAGGTTGGCGTCGGATTTGAACGTAGGACGTACTGGTTTGTCGGAGACACAGGCGAAAGAGGCTGGTTTTGATCCGGTTTCCGTTGTCTGTATAACAGACGATAAGGCGCATTATTATCCGGATGCAAGTATATTTGTGACAAAGCTGTTGGCGGATCGGGCGACCGGACGGCTGCTGGGGCTGCAGGTGATCGGCGCGGGCGCAGTGGATAAAATGACAGACGTAGCGGTAGTAGGGATTTCTACCGGGCTTTCTGTTTCGGATTACGATACGATGGATTTAGCATATGCGCCACCGTTTTCGACAGCGATTCATCCGTTTGTACAGGCTTGTTATGTGCTGGAAAATAAAATCAACGGTACGTTTGAGACGATTTCTCCGGCAGAATATTTGGCAGGAGCAGCGAACGATTATCGGGTAATTGACGTGTTGCCGCAGCCAAAGCTTCCGGGAGCGACCTGGGTGGACTTGGGAAAAGTAAACGGACCGATCGAAGGATTAGGCAAGGAGGAAAAGCTTCTGCTTGTCTGTGCAAAAGGAAAAAGAGGCTATTTTCTGCAAAATCGTTTAAAACATTACGGTTATACGAATACAAAGGTATTGGAGGGCGGCATGACCTTTAATACGGTAAAAGTGGCATATACGGGAGGGACGTTGGCACCGGAGGAAATCAAGCGTGTCAAAGGGCTTGGCTGTCTGCAGGATAAGCGGTATCCGGATGTATTTAACGTGCGTGTGATTACGAAAAACGGAAAAGTCACAGCAGAAGAGCAGCGTGCGATTACCGAGGCGGCAGAGAGGTTCGGCAGCGGAGAAGTAACGATGACTTCGCGTCTGACATTGGAGATCCAGGGGGTGCATTATGCAGATATTGACGAACTGGTTGCCTTTTTAAAGGAAAGGAATCTTTTAACAGGCGGGACAGGCTCTCTGGTTCGTCCGGTTGTGGCTTGTAAAGGAACCACCTGTCAATATGGGCTGTTAGACAGCTTTGGATTAAGTGAGAAGATTCACGAGCGTTTTTACCTGGGCTATCATGACGTTACCTTGCCGCACAAATTTAAAATCGCCGTAGGAGGCTGCCCGAATAACTGCGTGAAGCCGAATTTAAATGACCTGGGAATCATCGGACAGAGGATGCCGGTGCCTGATACCAGTCTTTGCCGCGGTTGTAAAAAATGTCAGGTAGCAGAGACTTGCCCAATTAAAATTGCTAAGGTAGAAGACGGAAAACTGGTAATCGGTACGGACTGCAACAACTGTGGGCGCTGTCGTGGGAAATGCCCGTTTGGTGCAATACCAGAGTATACCGACAGATCGGAAGAGCACACGTCTGAACT
>CAJUFW010000192.1:1365-6167 GCA_910585655.1 uncultured Lachnospiraceae bacterium | reverse complement strand
CATAGGCGACTGCTAGGCTGTGCATATAGCAGGAGGTGTCCCCATGCTGAATGTAGTTTTTTAAACGGTCTAGCCTGGTATGAAGTTCCAAATCAGCCAGTTGTTTTTTTAACAGACGGCAATCCGAAGAAGCCAGTCTGCAGGAAGTCAGATTAGGTCTAAAAAAACGATTCATAAAATCAACTCTTTCCTAGCTGTGCTAAATGTTCTTTGATCCGCGCTTCATACCCCAGATCCGTCGGTTCATAAAAACGGCTGCCGAGCAGGGCGTCGGGGAGATATTGCTGCGCTACATAGTGTCCCGGATAATCATGCGGATATTGGTAGTCAAGCCCATGCCCTAGCTTGGCGGCGCCTTTGTAATGGGCGTCCATTAAATGAGCCGGGATAGCCAAGGAACTTCCTTTAGAGGCAGATCCGGCTTCTACCGCTTTCATGGCGGAAGAAATGGCACGACAGGCAGCATTGCTTTTTGGAGCGCAGGCGATATAAAGAACGGCTTGAGAAAGAATGAGCTGCGCTTCCGGCATACCAATTCGTTCGACTGCCTGGGCGGCAGAAGTGGCGATGACTAACGCCTGCGGGTCGGCGTTTCCTACGTCCTCTGCAGCACAGATCATGATCCGCCGGCAAAGAAAGGTAAGATCTTCCCCGGCAGAGAGCATCCGCGCCAAATAATAAACAGCGGCGTCCGGATCGGAGCCACGCATGCTTTTGATAAAGGCGGAGACGGTATCATAATGATTATCCCCTGTTTTGTCATAGCAAACGACCCGCTTTTGGATACATTCTGCCGCAGTATCCAGTGTGATATGAATGGTTCCATCTGCACTTTTTTCTGTAGTTAAAATACCAAGCTCAAGAGCGTTTAGAGCAGCTCTGGCGTCTCCACCACAAATATCGGCTAAAAATTCCAGGGCTTCGTGTTCTAAGACAGCCCCGTAAATACCCATTCCTCGTTCGGTATCCGTAACCGCCCGCTGCAAAAGAGTTTTGATATTCTCTGGGCTTAAAGGCTTTAATTCAAATACCGCAGAACGGGAAAGGAGAGCGCTGTTGACTTCAAAATAAGGATTCTCCGTCGTTGCCCCAATGAGAATCAGCGTGCCGTCTTCTACGAAGGGAAGCAGATAATCTTGCTGTCCTTTATGGAAACGATGGATTTCATCAATAAATAAAATGGTCTTTTTCCCATACATTCCGGCACTTGCTTTGGCATTCGCTACGACCTCTTCCATATCCTTTTTTCCGGCGACGGTGGCATTCATCTGAGTAAACTGTGCGCTGGTCGTATTGGCAATTACCTGCGCCAAGGTGGTTTTGCCGGTTCCGGGCGGACCATAAAAAATCAAAGAGCTAAGTTTATCCGCTTTGATAGCACGATAAAGCAGCTTGTTTTTTCCAATGATATGCTCCTGACCCACTACCTCTTCTAACGTGGCGGGGCGAAGCCTGGAAGCTAACGGTGCCTCCTGTTTCATGTTCGCTTCTCGCATATAATCAAATAAATCCATGGATAGGAAAACCTCTTTCTCTATTATTTTTTTTCATTGTAGCATATCTTTTTCTATTAGAAAAGTAGTTTTCCTGTAAAAATTAAAGAAGCAGTTGTCTGACAGTAAACCAACATCCAATTTTCTCTAAACTTTTTAGAAACTTTTCTGGAAGTTTTTCTAAGGATATGATACACTAAGTCAGGATTGGTCAAATGGACATTTTAAAATAAGGAAATGAGGTGAAGCAATTTGGAAACAATGCCACAAGATCCGGTGATTCTGTTAAGCTGGGTGAATTTGAAACTACGGGACTTTTATCCAAATCTGGAGGAATTGTGCGCCAGCTTGGGAGCAGAGCAGCAGGAGATAGAAGAAGCACTGGGGAAACTGGATTATCATTATGACAGTAATGCAAACCAGTTTTTATAAAATATAAATATAATGAACAAACAGATATCACAGGGGGAAACTAGGATGAATTTGCTAGAGCTATTTGTTATTGCGGTAGGGCTGTCGATGGACGCCTTTGCCGTATCAATCTGCAAGGGACTGGCGCTGCGTCAGATGAGTTGGAAAAAGGCGGCGTTGGCAGGATTGTATTTTGGTGGTTTTCAGGCAGGGATGCCGTTGCTTGGTTATATGTTGGGCGTACGTTTTCAGGGGCTGATAGCAAGCGTCGATCATTGGATTGCTTTTGTACTGCTTTCCATCATCGGTGCTAGTATGATCAAGGAAGCGATGGGAGAAGCGGAGGATTTAAACGATTCTTTTCAGGTGAAAGATATGCTGGTGTTAGCGGTAGCGACAAGCATTGACGCACTGGCAGTGGGAGTTACGTTTGCCTTTTTGCAGGTGTCTATCGTACCGGCGGTTTCTTTTATTGGAGTGATTACCTTTGCTCTTTCGCTTGTCGGAATCAAGATCGGCAATGTATTTGGTACAAAGTTTAAAGCAAAAGCAGAGCTTGCCGGTGGGGTGATTTTGATTTTCATGGGGATTAAAATTCTGGTGGAACATTTGTTTTTTTCTTAGTAGAGCAGGTATTATCCTACAGGTAAAAAGGTATATTTGTCATCTTGCATGAATAAATAATCATAAAAAATGAAAATTTATTCATTTTACCCCTTTTCAAATCGATAAAAATGTGTATAATAGATGTATGCCCATGAGGAACACGATAGTTCCTTGGCGGAAAGGGAAGTATCAAAATATATCAAAAAGGGAGAGATTCTTATGAAGAAGAAAATGACGATGGTAATGTCCTTGACATTGGTTTTAGTATTGGCGGCTTCTATGCTGTCTGGTTGTTCAGGGAAAAAGGAAAGCCGTCTGGATAAGATTAAAAAGGCGGGGGAAATCGTGATGGTAACAAGCCCGGATTTCGCGCCGATGGAGTTTGAAGACATCAGCAGCGGAGAAACGGTTTATGTTGGTTCGGATATTGAGCTTGGAAAATACATAGCAGAACAGCTTGGCGTAGAGTTAAAGTTAGAGCCGATGGATTTTGATTCCGCACTGGGTGCAGTTTCTACCGGAACTGCCGATATGGTAATTTCCGGGCTGTCCTGGACAAAAGATCGTTCCGAGAGTATGTTACTTTCTGACTTTTTTAACAAAACCGGAGACGGCGGTCAGGGTATTTTGATTTTAAAGGAACAAGCGGATCAGTATAAAACGGCAGAGGATTTTGCAGGCAAAAAGGTAGCGGCGCAGAATGGTTCCCTTCAGTATAACCTGGTGTCGGAACAGCTTCCGGATGCCCAGATTGAGCCGATTACAAACCTGAACGATGCAGTCATGATGCTGACTGGCGGAAAAGTAGATGCGATTGCTTCTGCAGTAACAAGCGGAGAAATGTATCTGCAAAATTATGAGGAACTGACATTTAGCGAGTTCTATTTTGACCTGGAGGATGAAGGAAGTGTATTAGGTGTACCAAAGGGCGAAACAGAGCTGATTGAGGCAATCAACGAGATTTTGGCAGAGGTCAACGAGCAGGGCTTGTATGAGATCTGGTTGGAGGAAGCAAAGGAACTGGCAAAATCCTTAGGTTTGGAGGTAGAATAAGTTGTTTTCTAATATTGTCCGTATTCTGGAACGGTACTGGAATTTATTCCTGATAGGTACAGGATACACGCTGTTAATGAGCGCTATCACGGTATTGTTTGGCTTGATTTTTGGAGCCTTGCTGGCTTTGCTGCGAAAAAACAGGCTGGGGATTCCGTTTGGGAAAAAGAAATTTTATCCGATTCGTTTTCTGGCAGTTGCTTATATTGAGATAATCCGCGGAACGCCGATTTTATTGCAGTTATACTTTTTCTATTTTTTACTGCCGATGTTGTTTCCGGTGCTGAATTTAAGTAAGTTTACGAGTATTATGGTGGCTTTGATTTTTAACTCGTCCGCCTATGTGTCGGAGGTAATTCGTGCTGGTATCGAAGGCGTGGATCATGGGCAGATGGAAGCTGCCCGCTCTCTGGGATTAAGCAGCCGTCAGACGATGATGAAGATTATTCTGCCGCAGGCGATTAAAAATATTTTACCTGCGATGGGCAACGAGTTTATTATGATGATCAAAGAGACCTCTTTGTCCTCTACCTTCTTTGTCGGGGATTTGATGACGCAGTACAAGACGGTTTCCGGGGCGCTCTATCTTTCGATTGAGCCATTAATGATTGTCGGGTTTATCTATTTTATCCTGACCTTTACGCTTTCTAAGGGCGTAGCGATATTAGAAAGGAGGATGAGTGCTGGTGACTGAGCCAAATTATGAATATTTGATCAATGTGGCAGATCTGCATAAAAGTTTTGGTGATCTGCATGTGCTGCAAGGCGTCAGCGAGCATATCTCCAAGGGAGAGGTGGTGTCCATCATCGGACCGTCCGGCGGCGGCAAGAGTACCTTTTTGCGGTGTCTGAATCTGCTCGAAGTTCCGGACGCAGGTTCGATTGTCTTTGAAGGAGTGGATATTACCGACAAAAAAGTAGATATCAACCTGCATCGACAGAAAATGGGGATGGTATTTCAGCATTTTAATGTATTTCCTCATATGACGGTAGCGGAAAATATTACGATGGCTCCGGTGTTATTGGGGAAAAAGACCAAGGCGGAAGCCGCAGAGATGGCGAAAGAACTGTTAAACCGGGTAGGTTTGTTGGAAAAGAGCAACGAATATCCTAAGCGGCTTTCCGGCGGGCAGAAGCAGCGGCTGGCGATAGTCCGGGCTCTGGCGATGGAACCAGACGTAATGCTCTTTGACGAGCCGACTTCCGCGCTCGATCCGGAAATGGTAGGCGAGGTATTAA
>CAJUFW010000192.1:0-1355 GCA_910585655.1 uncultured Lachnospiraceae bacterium | reverse complement strand
TCTGGTAAAAGATGGAATGACAACGGTAATCGTCACCCATGAAATGGGGTTTGCCAGAGAAGTATCCGACCGGGTGCTGTTTATGGACGGCGGAATCATCGCAGAAAAAGGGACGCCGGAGGAACTGTTCGGCAACCCGCAAAATCCACGGACAAAAGAATTTTTAGGAAAAGTATTGTATTAGTAAAGAGGCTGCTAGCACAATTTACAGACGTGTTGCTTTGCGGCTGGAAATTGTGCTATGGAAGAGTAGCCGATAGCGAATGGAGCGGAACTAAGTCGAGCGAAGCTCGGCTCAATAGGAGATGAAAAAATGGCAGATAAAAAAATGTATACTTCTTATATTGAGGAAAAGGCAGATATTTTTACGGATGTATCGGATAAGGTATGGGAATATGCGGAGTTATCCGTATTAGAGTACAAATCGGCAGCGTTGTATTGCGAAGTGCTTAAAAAAGAAGGCTTTGAGGTAGAAACTCCGGTAGCGGGTATTGAGACGGCTTTTAAGGGAAGCTATGGCTCCGGGAAGCCGGTAATTGGGATTTTGGCAGAATACGACGCGTTGTCCGGATTGTCTCAGGTAGCGGGAGCAACGGAACGGAAGGAATTGGTGCCTGGCGGCAGCGGGCATGGCTGCGGTCACAATATGTTAGGGGCCGGCTCCTTGGCGGCAGCGTTTGCCGTAAAAAAGTATCTGGAGGAACATCCAGGTAAGGGAACCGTGATTTTTTATGGCTGTCCTGGAGAAGAAGGCGGCGCAGCCAAAGCATTTATGGCAAGGGATGGTATCTGGAAGGAGTTAGACGTTGCTCTGACCTGGCATCCGGACGATGTGAATCAGGTAAGCTCCGGCACCTGTAATTCCTGTATCCAGACCGAATACCGCTTTAAGGGTGTTGCTTCTCATGCTGCCGGAAATCCGGAAAATGGTCGTTCCGCATTAGACGCGGTGGAGCTGATGAACATTGGTGTTCAGTTTTTACGGGAGCATATGCCGGATGGAGCAAGAATTCATTATTCGATTATTGATGCGGGTGGAGTTTCTCCAAATGTAGTGCAGCCGTATGCAAGAGTGCTGTATATGGTGCGTTCCATGCTGGCAAAGGATGCGCTGGCGTTGCAGGCTAGAGTAGATAAAATCGCCAAAGCCGCAGCGATGATGACGGAAACAGAACTGGAACAAGTCTTTATCGACGGCTGTTCTAATACCGTGCCGAACAAGGTGTTAGAGGAATTATTATATGAAAACTTTAAGGCGGAGGGCGTTCCGTCCTATACAAAGGAAGAAATAGACTACGCGCAAAAGCTGGTAGATTCCTATGAAATGCCGGACGAGAAGCTTCCGGGTTCTGCCA
>CAJUFW010000191.1 GCA_910585655.1 uncultured Lachnospiraceae bacterium | reverse complement strand
GCATAATAGCCACTGCAATCGCCAGCATAGTTCCCAATACGATAAATACTGCGTTATAGCAAAGCGTATTCCTTGTGATTACCCAGGCCTCTTTTGTTTTAAAGAGAAATTCAAAATTTTTAAAGCCAATATAAGGACTGTCTGAAATCCCTTTCGCATAGTTGTATTGTTTAAATGCAATCCGCAGCCCAGCCATCGGAATGTAATTATTTATAATGACATAGATAGCTCCCGGAAGCATCATCAAATACAAGGGGAAGAAGCGCCGGAGCTTTCTTAATACCGCTCCTAAATTTGTTTTCTTTTTCATAAAATATGCTAGGCTCCTTTCCGTATAATAAACTTTTTTATCATAAAGGAAGGGCAGACGGCAGCCGCCGTCCGCCCCTCCTTGCTAACAACAATCTACTATTACTTGGAAGCCAGCCATTCATCTAACTGCTTCTGCTTTTCTTCGATAATACGATTTACGCCTGCTTCTTCCAGCTCCTTAATAAACTGCGGCAATGCTACTGCCGGGTCAACAGAACCACATTCCAGAGCGTTGGCATATTTGTTCCGAACGTTATTACATGCCGTTACCTCGTTTACTACACTTGCATTGTTCCAGCTAAAGCCCTTTCCAGGAGATACGATAGCCGTCTGGTTATATTCTTCGGTTTCTTCCCACAGAGTCAGGTTGTTACCTGCCCAAACCGGAGTAATCATCTCGTTCAGCCATGCCCATGGGTAAGAAGGATAACCGGTATTGGTTCCGTCTACGCCTTCCGGATACTGTATCATCGTTTTTTCCGCATTGGTATATTCATAGTGCTTTCCTTCTACACCATTGACCAGAATATTTTGCAGCTCCGGATTTGTATAGATTTCATTCATCACCTGAACGACGCGCTCCGGCTTCTCACTGTTATGAACGACATACCAGAGAATATCCAGACGGGTAGTGGTCGTATACGTATCTGTCAGCCAAAGAGCAACCGTTTCTACACTGGTACTCCGCTCCTGTTCTTCTTCAATTCCAGGCTTCACATTACAGAACCGTCCAAATCCTTTTCCGGAACTGATCAAAGTACCGACATCCTCCGTACTGGCTGCAGCATCCGGCATAATCAAGCCTTTCTGCGCCCAGTCATATCTCCGTTCTACGATCTTTTTGTATTCCTCTGTAGCATACCAGTTTACAACCGTTGTATCATCCGGATTCGTACAGTCTTTTAAAACACCGAAATCATAGCCTAAGTCATCGGTTGTTACCATCGTCGTCATCGATCCGCCGTTGGAAACAACCGGATACATGTCCGGATATTTGTCTCGAACTGCGGTCAAAAACGGCTCCAGATCATCTTCTGTCTTAATCGTAGAATAATCATAACCTAACTCGTCCGCAATCTTTTTGGAAAAGCTAAAGCCCCATGCCACTGCTTTTTCCTTGTTCGCCGGCACGGCATAAATGCCTCCGTCTACGGTCGTACAAGCCCAGTCTTCTTCGCTGATAGCCGCCTTCATCTCCGGGGCATATTCGTCAAAATACTGACCGATTTCCACAATCTGACCATTGCTGACTGCCGACGCAAAGATATCGCGGTTGTTGTAAATCAGATCCAGTTTTTCTCCGGAGGAAAGCATCAAGTTGACCTCCTGCGGATACGTACCGAATCCAACCCGGACAATTTCCAATGTCGTATTGAACTTCGGTTGTAAAATCTCATTTGCCAATGCTGCTACTTCGTCACAATCCTCTGATTTTGCAGTACCCGGATACATCAGCTTCAGCACATATGGTTCCTGGCTGCTGGCATCGCCCTTCTCTCCGGACGTCGAATCTTTCGACGTGTCATCAGAGCCACCGCCAGAAGTTTCACCGGATGTTTTGTTGTCTTCCGTTTTTCCGCCTCCCTGATTCCCTTCCTTTTTCTGACATCCTGCCAGCAGGCATCCAAGCAGTGAAACTACCAATAACAATGAAATCCATTTTTTCATGTTCCTCTCTCCTTTTTTCTATTCTCGTGATGACTAGGCTACGCGTCTGCCTATGTCCAAATTATAGCGGAAACGGCTTGTTTGCAGCTACTCCGGAAATGACAAAAAGTATTCCAATCATGACTTGTCTGGTCATAGAATGAAATACTTTTCTCCCTGGTTTTTTCTACTCCAAATTTTCCTCTGCTTCTGTTTTTTGCCGGATTTCACTAGGAGACATTCCAAACACCCGCTTAAACGCTCTGGCAAAATGGGAAAAATTACTGTAGCCTACCTTCGACGCTACAATGCTGACGGAAAAATTAGTCGTTTCTAACAAATGTCTTCCGATATTCATTTTCTCCTGCAAAATATAGTCGGAAAGTTTCATTCCCTGTTCCTTATGAAATAATCTGGACAGATATTCGGGATTTAAGTAAACGGCGTCTGCAACATCTTGTCTTGTGATGTTTTTCTGAATATTTTTATGGATGTAATTTAAGATCTCCTCCATCCGGGATTCTTCTAACCCTTCTGAATTTTTCAGGCTTTTTAAATATTCGGTCGTAAAGGCAATCAACTGTCTGACACGATCCAGGGAAGTATAGGCGTTCATCATCGCTTCGTAATTATAATCGCTGTCTTCCTGAAAATAGTCTCCCGGCTTTTCCTTTTCATATCCTCTGACCGCATTGAAAAACAAAGACATATAGTCCTGGTGAAATTTCCACAACACTTGCTCGCTCATCTGACCTGCCTGTTCCACACGATTTAGGTACTGTTCCGCTTCTTTCGCCATCAGGTCAAAATATCCTTTTTCTATGAAGTTTTCCCATTTTTTCAGATCCGGACGCAGATAGTCCTTTGCCTCTATTTGAAATCCCGCCGTATCCATCATTCCGGATTTTTTTGTCACATTCTGCCTGGAATACCGGGCAAGCCGTCTTCTTGCCTCCGGTAAATCCCGAAACATGACCGCGGTTTCCAGATAAATCGCCACCTTACAGGAAAACAAATTTTCTGCTACCTGATGAAATTGGCGCAGTTCCTCTTCAATCTTGATTTCCGGCTTCGGAGTCTGGTACAACACCATATATTCCTCATCCTTTAGACAAATCACCACTAACTTCCCCAGTTTTTCCTTTAACAGCTCCTGCATGACGTTATCAATCGCGTATTGCTTCAGCTCGTTTTCCCATTTCTGACCTTCGCTGTCAAAGCATTGCAGCAAAATACTGTCGCACAGACTTTCCTCTTCGATTTGAAAGGAATGCAAAAACAGATACTCAATTACCTCCTCGGTATCACTGCGAAGCTTTAGCAAATAATCTCTTAATACAGCCGCCAATGTTTCCTTTTCCCGCTTTTTCATATTTCTGGCATACTGATAATAGTCCGAAACGATTTCTTCCCGCTTTACCGCGTCGATTGCCCGCTGCAGCGCCGCTTCAATTTCCTGATAATCGGCAGGCTGCAGCAGATAGTCAAAGCTCTGAAGATGAATAGCTTTCTGCACATAGGAAAAATCAGAATGCGCTGTTAAAAAGATACATTTGACATCATATTGCTCCTCTACGATCCATTCATACAGCTCTAAACCGCTGTCCATCGGCATTTCGATATCACACAGCATCAGCTTGATCGAATGCTGTTTCAGAATCTCCTTGGCTTCCGAGCAGCTTCCTGCGGTAAACTGCTGCCCGATACCTAACCGTTCCCAGTTCACACCTGCCAAAACACCGCGGATTACCGCCGGCTGATCATCCACAATTAAAATATTCATCGAAAGCTCCTTCCAGCTTTTACTTACCATGGAATTTCACGTAAATAGTTGTCCCGCATCACAAACCGGTTTTCGTCGGAATGGATGTAAGGCTCTTATCCGTTTTCCTTCCCCTCTTCGCAGCAGCGGCAAATCCAACGCTCCTTCTTTGTTCTGTATATCCCCGGTAACGGCTGCCAGTTCAGAATCCTGTAGCGTCTCTACCTGATAAATGGTATAACCCTGTTCTGCCAAATAAGCCGCCGTTTCCCTCGTACTGGCATTTTCATTATGAATTACCAACGCAATCTTTTTCATGTTATCTTCCTCATATTTTCTTAAAATGGCCATATTTCATCTGAAATATCACACATCACCAGCAGATCTTCAAAGCTTCTATCGGAGGTAAACTGTCGATATGCTACTTCCGCTGATTCTTCTGCTTCAAAATTCCCATACGTACTTTTCTGACCGCTCATATATGTTCTGACCCAGCCCGGATGGTACAAACGAAACCGGTATCCTTCCGGCTGCAGCCGTTCAAACATCAGACGAACCGCCATATTCAGACAGGTTTTTGAGACGCAATAGGAAATACCCTCTTTTCTCCCTGTTCCATCAGCGACAAAAATGCCTCTACCATCCGAATCGCTCCCAAAGAATTGACGTTTATGGTACGAATTGCCTCTTCTCTGCCTTTACTTGTTCGGCTGCCCGTTGAACAGAGCTGCTCTTTCCTACATCCAGGTCAACTAAAGTCAGCCGTTTTGGATACTCTTTAAGCAGATCCTCCAACTCTTTCCAGTCCTTCATAAAGCGTCCGGCAAATACCCGCCAACCATGCTGCAAGAAGCTTTTACACAACGCCAATCCGATGCCCCGATCCGCTCCTGTTATCATGACCTGTTTCATCGTTCTGCCTCCTTATCTGGCAGTTCTTTCAGACACCACCGCATGGCGTTTCGGAACATGTTCCGAATGGGAAGTCAAAAAGACCTCTATATCTTTTGTGAGAAGCTCTATCTGGTAATGCTCATCCCGTATGTCAAATTCTTCCTTTACTCCTTCCATAATCGGATGATCGGTTTCTTTTTTTATATGAACACTACAGCGAAGCGGATGCCCCAGAAAACGGTTTCCGATAAATTCCGTATATTCTTTGACTCCATCGCCGTCCTTTCCGAAGGCGTTACCGGAATGAACCGCCATAAAGCCGCCGCCCTGTTCTACATAGCTGCGAAATTCTGTCCCCATAACCTCCGTAACTGTTTCCTCAAACCACGGCGCCGGGTTTCCGGATGCCATACGTCGTCGCATAAAACTAAAATTGATTTCATCTCTCTATCCTTCCTTTTCTGTTGTCATCGGATGAATCGGCAAAATGATTTCATTTTGCGCCCCTTCCTCCAGATTCATATGCTGCAGGAGCGCCTGATCCCCATACAACAAAAACAAACGCTGTCTGACGTTTAAAATTCCGATATGCTCCTCCTGCTGCCCTTCTCCACTTTTTCCTTTATTGAGGCGCTTTAATATCTCCGGCGCAAAGCCAGGTCCATTGTCGCTAATCAAAATATCCAACATTGCATCCTGTTCCATCTGTAATTGATATATCCGGATTCCAAGTTGTAACCGTCTGTTTTCTCTTCTCCCGTATTTAAAGGAATTTTCCACAAACGCCTGCAGCAGCAACACCGGAATCCGGCATTCCTCTACACCATCCTCAATTTCTAACTCCAGTTCTACATCCTGTCCCATACCGTCCCGCTGCAATGACACATAGTTTTTCACATGTTCCAGTTCCTCTTTTACCGTAACCAAAGACATATTGTCTTTAAAAAAATACCGCAAATGTCTGGAAATCTGCAAAATCATATCCTGCACACGGTCATACCAGCCAATCTCTGTCATGGCATATAGGTTTTTCAGACAGTTCAGAAAAAAGTGCGGTCGAAGCTGGATCTGAAAATATTGCAGTTCCGCCTTGTTTTTCTGACGTTCCTGCTCCCAAGATACTAACTTTAGATTCTGTATCTCCGTAATCATTTTATTAAACGTGTAGCCAAAATCCTGGAATTCTTTTATCTGATATTTCTCCTCGCAACGCTCTTCTATATTTCCTTCCCGAATCCGTTTCATCGTCTGAATCAGATTCTGTATCGGCTGGAAATAATAGTGGGAAACCAGCAGATAGCCGACCGGAATCGCCAAAAGCATCAGAACCGAGATAATCAGAAACATCTTTTGTATCCAGTTGATATAAGAAAAATAACCTTTATAGGGAATAGCAAAAAGCATCCGCACATGCAGCATGTCCGAATATTGATTCACTAGCAGATAGACCGGACGCGTTCCGATTAAGCTATAGTCCTTTTCATAGACCGCCTCTCCCAGATCTTCCTTCCATTCGATTCCGGCGGATAACGCTTCTCCTTCTCTGGTGGAAAACAGTAAAAACCCCTCTTCTTCCTTTCTGTT
>CAJUFW010000190.1 GCA_910585655.1 uncultured Lachnospiraceae bacterium | reverse complement strand
CAGAAGCTTACGAAAGCGCTTATTTTTCCCGAGCACTGCCTTATCACCTTTCGGATTTAGAAGAATATGGCGCGGATACGCTTATCATAGAGCGGGCAGAACGTTTTCTGCCAGATATGGCGAAAAGAGCGCCGGAGATGGAAGCACCAGAAATAGAAGCGCAGGAGTCTGTTTTTAAACAGGATTTCGTACGTTCCGAAATTCGGGATCTGGTGTGGAACGAACGTGATTCTTACTTTCAGGTGACAGGGAAAGTCGGAATGGAACGGCTTCCCGTAACGGCGCGGCTTTATATCCGGATCAACGGCGGCATCTGTTACGAGGCATTTCCGGTGGTCTGCGAGGACGGGCAGGAGGGCTTTTCCCTGCTGATACCAGCGGAGGGACTTAGGAAAGAAGGAAATGAGTTTGAACTATATATCAGATAAGGGATACCCAGCGCCTTGGTAGGCGGTAAGAAACTTATTTGTATTAGCGGCGGGTTGTCCGCATAAAATAAAACAGGAGGGATAAAAGGATGAGAGGAAAGAGAAAAAGAATAACGATACTGATGGCGGCGGCAATGCTTGGTATACTGGCAGGATGTACGCCGGATTCTTCTAAGGATAGTACAAAGGAAGTTCAGAAAACGGAAGCTGAACAAGAAACAGAGAGAAATGAGAAGCCGGAGGAGGGACAGGAACCGGAGGACGAGCGAAAAGAGGTCAGCCGGGAAGATTTTCCGGATTGTGACGGAAGCGGACACGGCTATATTGAAATTCATTATTCCGATGGAAGCACGGAGATCGAAGAGTATTAGGAGGATATCATGGAGGGGAAAATGAAATTTGGTCGTTGGCTGCCCCGGGTTTGTTGTGGGCTGGGGGTGTTGGGACTTCTTCTTTTACTTACGCCGCTTCACATTCAGGCAGCCGGAACCCCAAAAGCATATCAGGCGGAGGATGCCATTCCGGGAGAGGGGGACAAGCCGTTTTATGAGGAAAAGGCGTTTTGGACAGGAGCCGGAGAGGCGTCGGAGAAAACAGAAGTTGCAGATACCAAGGCTTTAAAAGGAGAATGGATAACAAAAAACCAAAGAACCTATTATCGGATAGAGGGAAAGAAACAAAAGGGAATACAGGAAATAAATGGAAAAACTTATTTTTTTGATTCCAGAGGAATCCAACGTACCGGATGGCAGAAGATAGAGGGAGAGTTTTATTTTTTTCGTATTGCGAACGGAAAAAAGGGCTATATGGAAAAAGCGACAAAGAGAAACGGCATTACTTTAAAGAAAAACGGAAAAGCTAAGCTGACAGAGAGCAGCCTGGCGAAGCTGGACGTCTTAATCAAGGCAAATAAAATCGTGGAAAAGGTAACGAAGCCAGGGATGAGCAAATCAGAAAAATTGAAAAAATGCTATCAATATGCAAAGAAAGAGTTTCAGTATCGAGGTTCACCGAAATTTCAGGGAGGTGGACGTTGGGAGTTAGACTATGCCCTGGATATGTTTGACCAGGGGCATGGAAGCTGCTATGCCTATGGCGCGGCGATGGCGTTTCTGGCAGACGCGGTAGGTTATGAGAATTGTTATGCCATTTCAAGCGGCGGTCATGGCTGGGCGGAAATTGAGGGAAGAGTCTATGATATTTCCTGGGATTTGGTAGATAGAAAGCATAACTATTATGCGTTGAGCTATGAGCTAAGCGGAGTAGACGGTCGTCCGAATTATAAAAATGCCAGAAAATATGTAAAGAAAATAAATTGAGGATAAGAAAAAAGAGGCTGTGGATAAACAGGGAAAGGAAGAGGTGGGAAAGTGGATAAGAAGAGAGAAAACGTCATTAGAGAGAAGACTGTTCTGCTTATTCTTTTGCTGGTCGGGATAGCCGGCTTGATATGCTTGGGGCAGGGAAAAGCAGTGAAGGCAGCAGAAACGGAAGAGGAGAAAAGGCTTTATACAGATTCGCAGGGGATTATTTATACACTATATGATAACCATACCTGTTATGTCACAGGCTATACCAATCAAATCAAAGATTCTATAACCATTCCGGAAAGTATCCTGGAGACTGTCTTGGAAACCACGGAAGCAGCCGACTCCAAGGAGAGAAAAAAACAACGCTATACGGTAACGGGGATAGGTGATTCGGCGCTGGCAGGCTGTACGACTTTGAAGGAATTAAAAATTCCGAACAGTATAACGCAAATAGGAGCGGATGTTGTAAAAGGCTGCAAGAACTTAAAGATATTGTATCTTCTTCCGGTAAAGTCAAGCTTAAAAGCAGCAAAAAAGGATGCCGTTCTTACGATAAAGCTGGACAGCGGTCTGTTGTGCGGCGGGGCAACGGTTGTTTTGGAGGTAGATAAAAAAAGTCTCAAGGAGGCGGTTGATGCCCCTGATACAGATACGATAACCATACAGGTAAGAGTGAAGGAAAATAAAAATTATCAGACGGAAAAGGCGGTACTGCATCAGGTTGTTTTGCAGGAAACAGCGATAAAATCCATCACAAAAAGCGGGAAGGATGTCCGCGTTAAAATCAAAAACCCGGTAAGCGGTTTTTCCTGTATGAAAGTGTATGCCAAAGAACTCAAGCAGACAAAAGGGGATTTTACGTTTTCTTTTGTAGGAATGTCGGTAGAAAGCCTTTCTGATACATACAAAACAGATGTGAAAAAAGCATTGAAAAAGAATAAGCTAAAGGAAAAGCAGATAAAAATAGTTCGTGTTTCTTCTCTGGACGATTCCGTTACGGCAGACTTGTCTTTTGGAGCAGAGGGACTTGACGGGGCAAATGTTGGCAGCGAAGTATATGTCTATCGTTACCAGAAGTCCAAAAAGAATTTTGTCAGTACCGCATATGGGGCTTACCATGTTTCAAAAAAAGGAAATATTACGTTTTCCGTGAACAAAGGCGGCACGTATCTCTTATCAACGAAAAAGCTTTCTGTGATGGCGGAGCCGCTGCGCGGTCAGTTTTTCCGTCAGACCGGGAACCTCTACTATGTGGACAAGAACGGCAGTCTTGCGTATGGCTGGAAGAAAATCGGGAAGGACTATTATTACTTTGACCGGAAAAATGGGAAAATGGCTATGGGTGGTAAGGTGGATGGAATTTCGTTAGAAAAAGACGGCGCGGCAAAGCAGACTGCGGGGGCGGTAGATAAAATACAGACAATGATCAAAGCGCGCAACATTGTAAACGAGGTGACAAACGAAAGCGACAGCACCAGTGTGAAAATGCAGAAATGCTTCCGTTGGATTTTTCAGTTTCCATATTATAGATACCGCCGCCTAAAACCTATTTATCAGGAAAAAGGCTGGGAAGTGACGTTTGCAAATGATATTTTTGATCATCAAAAGGGCTGCTGCGTTTCGGAGGCTTCCGCGCTGGCATTTCTTTTTCATGAATGTGGTGTAGAAACCGTATATGTCTGTCATGATACCGGTCATGCCTGGACGGAGGTAGACGGCAGAGTGTACGATCCGCTTTTTGCCGAAGCCAGAGGAATCAGCGGTTACTACAATGTTTCTTACAAGCAAGCCAAGCTTTATGTTGCAGGAAAAAGAAAGATATAAGAGAAAACAGTTTATAGAAGAGGAAATGGAGAGAAGGAATGAATAGAAAAAAACATAAGATAGTGATTGCCTTGTTAGCCACTGTATTACTTCTATTTGAGACAGGCGTTGTATATGCCGCCCCGCCGGGCGAGAAAAAAATACAGGAAAATGGGAGCAGCGTACAGAAAGAGAACGATATGCCCAAAGAAGAACAAGTTGAGCAGGAAAAGGAAGATACATCAGGCGAGGGAAGCGGCGAACAGAACGAAGACACTACGTCAGATGAGAAAAATAGTGAACAAGAAGAGGATGACGTGTCGGAGGAGGAAAATAATGGGCAGGAGGATGATGCGTCAGAGGAGGAAAACAACGAACAGGACGAAAGCGATATACCAGAGGAATCAGAGAAGCCGGATCCTCCGGCATATGGCAGCATCCATAGTCCGAAGTTTAAAAAGGCAGTTATCCGTCCGGGGATTGATGTGTCAAAATGGAATGGAGACATCAACTGGAAAAAGGTAGCGAAAACACAAGATTTTGCATTTATTCGTGTAGCAGGCAGATACAGCGGAAGCGGGGAGCTATACATAGACGAATATTACGAAAAAAATATAGAAGAAGCTTATGCCGCGGGGTTAGACGTCGGGGTTTATATTCTTTCTCAGGCAATTACGCCAGCCGAAGCAAAGGAGGAGGCAAAATTTCTTTTAAAAAAGATTGAGAAATATAAAAAGAAAATTACTCTGCCGCTTGTCTTTGATTATGAATTTTACCCAAACGGCAGGCTGATCAAGGCGAAGCTAAGCAAAAAGGAGCATAGCAGTATTGTCAATAAATTTTGCAGTACGATTGAAAAGGCTGGCTATACCGCCTGTCTTTATACCAATTTGACCATGATCAAAAATCATTATAATATTTCTAAAATCAATCATAATTATACCGTTTGGATTGCCCGTTACAATACGCAGGTCAGTGCAGGCAATTTGACCTACGACGGGAAATATGATTTTTGGCAATACAGCTCGAAAGGGGCGGTAGAAGGAATTAAAGGAAACGTAGACCTGGATCATCAGTATGTGATGAAACCCGATAAAATCACTGACTTTTATGCACAGTCGAATACTCCGGCAGCGATTTTGCTAAAGTGGGGAAAGCAAATCGGCGTTTATGGCTATCAGGTATTCCGTGCGGAAGCAGGAAATGAGGAATTTACAAAAATTGCTACAGTGCGGGGAGCAGCGATTACGGAATATACCGATGAGACGGCAGAGCAGGGAATTGAATACGATTATAAGGTGCGGGCTTTTTATAAATTCCAAAAGGGAAATCGCGGCGGGACTTATTCTGATCTTGTAACGGCAGCTACAATCATTCTCCTTGATCCGGTAAGGAATCTCCGTGAGACCGACTGTACGGATTCTACCGTAACCATTTCCTGGGAAGCGCCGGCACAGGCAACCGGTTACGAGATTTACCGCTATGACAAAGCGGCAGAAGAATACGAAAGAATAGCGACGATAAAAAAGAAAAAGACGACAAGCTTTACGGACGAGGGCTTGGAAGCCGGGGAAAAATACGACTATCAAATTCGTCCGTTTGCCCAGACAAAGGGCGGGAACTTTATTTACTATGGTCCGATGGAATCCATTTCTCTTTGTACGGAGGTTTCTGCTGCCAATGAGGGAGAGTAGGTGGAAGGAGTGGATACCTGTATGTTGAAAGAATATCTGGAAAAAATTATGGTTACAACGAACCGATTTTCATTAACGAGATCCAACTGGATGGGGAATTATTTATGAATTTACATCATGACCATGAAAACTTATCATTGCTACCTTTAATGAACTGCATATACCATCTGGAATCATTGAAAAAGATTATTATGTTACACTTACTCTTAGGGAACTGGGATTGTTTTGGGAGTGAAGATATGCTATACTCTTTTAAGTAAGCAAGAGCAAAAAATGTGGAGGGGTCACTATGTTTTGGAAATTACGAATAAGACCCGGAGAAGATGAACGAAACGTATATGCTGAAGCAGATGAATTCGGGATTATTTGCAAGCCGCAGGACTTACAAGTCATTACTGAACGCTTGGATAAGTATATGAAAAAGTCAAAAGTGCGTGGAGCAGGTTTGACAAAATACATTGGGCGCAGTCATCTTGTCTTTGGCACTGGTGAAAAATGGTATGAATGGGGCGCAGGGCTTTCCTGCTCGAAAGAAGGACGGCTAAGCAATGAGCAAGGGCGGCTGTGGTATTTTGAGCTGCTGCCGAACCGGCATTATTATTTGGAACAAGATACGGTGGAAGAAGTTTATGAATTTCCCGAAAGGAAAGATGTATGGTACTATTTCGTTCTGGTCAAATATTACTGGTACTATGAAGAGAATGGAAAAATCGTGTGCGCTGATTCTGATGAAGCCCGAAAAAAGAGGGAGGCATTTTTTCAAGGATTATTTGACTGTATTGGATTTCCCATAGAACCCTTGTATACTTATCCTAAAGATTCTAACGGTATCTTCGACAAATAGGGGATATTTTGAAAGGCTTTAGTGTTCTACAAGGGTGGCGGTGACAGATATTGACTATCCTGCCGCAAGATACGGTAAACGCTCTTTCTGATTTTCTCGGCTTCTTTCCCTTGTACTTGAAATAAATGTCGGCTTGCTCTAAGTGCTTTTTC
>CAJUFW010000189.1 GCA_910585655.1 uncultured Lachnospiraceae bacterium | reverse complement strand
TCTTCCGATCTAGGCTCTTCCTATTATACAGGTGGTTTGGCAGCGGCAGTAGACGATGGCGTATTTTTGGATATGACCGATATTGTAGAGCAGTATATGCCAAACTATAGCAGAATTTTACATTCGGATGATGAAATCCGTAAAAATTCCAGCGCAGACGGCGGCAGGTTAAACACCGTGTGGGCATATGCTACCCTGGACGGAAAAATCCAGGGAGAATCGGTTTGGGCTGGCTTGGCGTTAAGAAGGGACTGGCTGGAAGAACTAAATAAGGAAGTACCGGAAACGATAGACGAATGGCATGATGTTCTGGTAGCCTTTAAAGAGAATATGGGTTGTGATTATCCGATGAGTATTCCGATGGACGGCGCCGGATTTACAGGAGGGTTTTTGTCTGCCTATGATGTACTGCCGGAGTTTTATCAGGTAGACGGCAAGGTAAAGTTCGGACCGTTAGAGGAAGGCTATAAGCAATGGCTGGATTTGTTCCGGGATTGGTATGCAGAAGGATTGATTGATCCGAATTTCCAGACGAACAGCGTGTTGTTTATGACAGATCATGACGCTATGGCTACAGGGAAATGCGGAGCTGGTTTGGAAATTTGCGGGTATATGGCGGATGTTTTAAAAACAATGGGCTATACAGAGGAAGAGGATTTTTATTTGGTAGCGGCAAAAAGTCCGACGTTGACAAAAGGCGACATTGCGCAGTCTCCGTTTATGGGAAGGGAATATCTGGACATTTCTACAAACATTACTTCTAAGTGTCGTGAAGTTGAACTGGCAGCGAGATGGCTGGATTATATGTATACGGAAGAAGGAATGAAGCTAATCAATTACGGAATAGAGAATGACAGCTACTATATTGATGAAAATGGAGAATGTCAGTGGACTGATAAGATTATGAACGGGATTGACGGGCTGACTCCTACCGATTCTAAAAATTTATATACGCTGGGAACATCTACTATTGGTTTATATTCCTGGGAGACAAACCGGAAAGCCGCAATGGCGACAGAAGCTGATTTGGCAGTACAGGTATGGGATCAGGATAAGGCAGATTATATGATTCACAGTTCTGTTACTTTGACGACAGAGGAAAATACAGAATTTTATACTCATTATACCGATATTGCTACTCTGGTGGATGAATTTACCGTAAATTATATTATGGGAACTGCATCAGAGGCAGATTATACTACGTTTATTCAAAATCTGGAAACCTATGGAATTCAGACCTGTATCCAGTTAAAACAGCAGGCTCTGGATCGGTATAACCAGAGATAAGGAAAAACGTGTTGGCTTTGGTACGTTGTTTTTGGAGGAAAATTATGTTAAAATAGGAATTGATACCAAAACAACGAAAGGAGCGAAGGCAATATGGGACAAACGACAGAGATGAGGGAAAGTAAATTTTATAAAAGCAGGAAGATTTTTGACAATGTTACCCTGATTTCCGGTCTGGCTGGAGAGCAATGTTATCTGGTGGAGGGATCGGAGCGGGCGCTTTTAATTGACGGCTTGACCGGAGTAGGCTCTTTACGAGCCTATATCCGGGAGCTGACGGATTTGCCGGTACTGATGGTAGTAACGCATGGGCATCTGGATCATATTGGAGCGGCTTTTGAGTATAAAGAATGTTTTATTCATCCAGAGGACATTGCCCTGATTTTAAGCGGGATGCACTCTGATAAAGAAGCCAGACTGGAATTTGCAACGAAGAAGCCACGAGAGGGGATTACCTTACAGGACGTCGTACCTGCCGTACCGGTAAAAACCTATCCGGTTTATGATGGTGATAGTTTTGATTTGGGCGGGGTGGAGCTGGAAGTAATTGCAGTACCAGGGCATACTCGTGGAACGATTGTTCTGTTGGATCGGGCAAATCGCGCCGTGTATTCCGGAGATGCCTGCAACTTGAATACATTGCTGAATCTTCCTGGTTCAGCTTCTATTGAAGAATATCTTGAAAGCCTGCGTCATTTCAAAGGATACGAGGGAGATTTTGACGTGATGTGGGGCGGTCATGGCGGAAAGGCTGTGCCGAAGTCGGCGGTAGAGGATGGGATTCGTCTCTGTGAGGAGATTTTAGCAGGGAAAGATGACCGGATAGCTGTACCGCCGACTTCCAAACGTTCAAAGGAGAACTGTTTGCTGGCAAAAAAACGCGGAGAGAATTACCTTCCGGCAGAGGGCGGTTACTGTAATATCGTCTATACATTAGATGGGCTGCGGCGGGCAGAAAAACAGCCGATCCGCGGGATTCCATATCAGGGATAAATATGGTTTCTTATAAACGACGGATTTACGAGGAAGAGAAAGAGAGGAAAGAGAGAATGGAACAGACAGTAGAGATAAAAGAGACCAAGTTTTTTAGGAGCAGGAAAATCTTTGATAACGTTACATTGATTTCCTGTATCGGAGGCGCGCAGTGCTATTTGGTAGAGGGAAAGGAACGGGCTTTGCTGATAGATGGTCTGACGGGAGTTGGCTCCCTGCGATCCTATGTGCGGGAACTGACGGACTTGCCGGTGCTGTTCGTCGTTACGCACGGGCATTTGGATCATGCGGGAGCTGCTTATGAATATGGTGAGTGTTTTATTCATCCGGCAGACATTGAGCTGATGTATAGCAAACAACATTCCGACCGAAAGGAGCGTTTGGGCTTTACGGCTTCAGAGCCACAGAAAAAAGCTGTTTTAGAGGATGTCGTGCCGGAGTGCGCGGTCAAAACCTATCCGGTTTATGAGGGGGATGTGTTTGAACTGGGCGATTTCAGTCTGGAAGTGATTGAAGTACCAGGGCATACCCGCGGAACGATTGTCCTGTTGGATCGGGTTCATCGGGTGGTATATTCCGGGGACGCCTGCAACGCCAATACACTGTTGGGCTTTCCGGGCTCTGCTTCCATTGAGGAATATTTAGAGGCGTTGCAGCATTTTCAGAAATACGAGACAGAGTTTGACGTGATGTGGGGCGGTCATGGCGGAAGAGAGACGCCAAAGTCTGTTATTGAGGATGGAATCCGTCTGTGCCAGGAGATTTTGGCGCGGACAGACGATAAAATTGTCATTCCGGAATTGTTTGGTCAGACGGTTTTACTGGCAAAGAAGCGGGGAGAAAATTACCTTCCGTTAGAGGGCGGCTATTGTAATATTGTGTATACAGAAGAGGGACTGCATAAGAAAGCAAAACAGCCGATTCAGAGTATGCCGAATCAGGAATAGAAATAAAGGTTGCCATTGCCGGATTGAGAAAAGTATGATAAACTATGGCTGTATCAAAAATCATAGGACAATATGCCATAGGGTAAAGGAGGGGTCCAGTTATGTCAGATTTGAATAACGATCTAAAGCGGGTTATGAACGAGGAGACAGACTTCACGTTTCGTTATGATCCGGAAGATATTG
The DNA here is from genome assembly GCA_910585655.1 of uncultured Lachnospiraceae bacterium. Taxonomy (GTDB): domain Bacteria; phylum Bacillota; class Clostridia; order Lachnospirales; family Lachnospiraceae; genus MGBC131033. The sequence goes on along the minus strand of CAJUFW010000189.1, from coordinate 2,825 downwards.
CAAGGAACAAAAGTGTATGCGCCTTGTCTTATCTGTCAATCTTGTTTTTCCTGCCGTTAGTCGTATGCCCGGACTCTAAATTTGGTCGTTTCCATGCGAATCAGGCATTGGCGCTACTGATAACGGCAATAGTCGGAAACGTGCTGTTTCGGGTATCAAAGATTATTTTATCTATCCTGCATTTGGGATGGATAGCCGGAATGGCAGGCTGGTTTTGGAGCCTTCTGGTATTTTTACTGATGATTTTCGGGATTGTAAACGTATTGAACGGACGTGCCAAGGAACTGCCGGTGATTGGGAAAATCAAAATAATCCGCTGATCATGTTCTGACTGGCGGGTGGAGTGATTGGATACTTTGGCAGAGTGGAAAGGCGCAAAGTAAAGAGGAAAGGAAGGATTGTAATGGAAAACAAGACAGCCTGGGGCAAATACGATGAGGCTAAGCTCAAAGACGTATTTGCGCTCAGCGATGGCTACAAAAAATTTATTTCCGATTGTAAAACCGAACGGGAATGTGTGGACGAGGTGATTCGCCAGGCGGAGGCAGAGGGCTACCGGAATTTACAGGATATCGTAACAAAAGGCGAGAAGCTGCAGGCAGGCGATAAAGTCTATGCCCAAAATATGGGTAAGGCAATCGCTCTGTTTTTGATTGGGCAGAAGCCGTTGGAACAGGGGATGAACCTGTTAGGGGCTCATATTGATTCCCCGAGAATTGATATCAAACAGGTTCCGCTTTACGAAGATACCGAGCTGGCGCTGTTAGATACGCATTATTACGGCGGGATTAAAAAGTATCAGTGGGTAACGCTGCCATTGGCGATTCATGGTGTGATTGCAAAAAAAGACGGAACGACCGTGACCGTTGCGATTGGAGAAAAGGACGACGATCCGGTAGTAGGAATTTCCGATTTGCTCGTTCATCTTTCTGCCAGCCAGATGGATAAAAAGGCAAATAAGGTGATTGAAGGCGAGGATTTGAACGTCTTGATCGGCAGTATTCCGTTGGCAAATGTAGCAAAAGAAAAGGAAAAAGAAGCGGTGAAAGCGAATATTTTAAAGCTTCTTTCTGATACCTACGGCATCGTAGAGGAAGATTTCCTTTCTGCTGATCTGGAGGTCGTGCCAGCCGGACGTGCCAGAGATTATGGCTTTGACCGCAGCATGATCATGGGCTACGGGCAGGACGATCGGGTATGTGCGTACACTTCGATGAAGGCACTGTTTGAGGCAGAAAGCCCAGAGAAAACTGCTGTTTGTATCTTGGTAGACAAAGAAGAGGTCGGCAGCATCGGCGCAACCGGTATGCACTCCCGCTTCTTTGAAAATGCAGTAGCTGAGCTGATGAACTGCTGCGGAGAGTTTTCCGAGCTGAAGCTGCGCCGTGCGTTCCAGAACTCCAAAATGCTTTCTTCTGACGTAAGCGCTGCCTTCGATCCGAACTATCCGGCAGTCAATGAAAAGAAAAATACAGCTTACTTTGGAAAGGGTCTTGTTTTTAACAAATATACAGGCTCTCGCGGAAAAGGCGGCTGTAATGAGGCAAACGCAGAATATATGGCTGAACTGCGCCGTATCATGGAGGAAAATCAAGTTTCCTTCCAGACCTCCGAAATCGGCAAGGTAGACGAAGGCGGCGGCGGAACCATCGCTTACATTATGGCACAGTATAATATGGAAGTAATCGACAGCGGCGTACCAGTGATGAATATGCACGCTCCTTGGGAGATTACAAGTAAGGCTGATGTGTATGAGGCGTATTGTGGATATAAAGCCTTCTTGAAGGACGCATAAAGTATTGGAGCCGGAAGAGAAGGCTTCAGCCTTCTTAAAGGTAAAGGACGCATAAAGTATTGGAGCTGGAAGAGAAGGCTTCAGCCTTCTTGAAGGACGTATAGAAAGCCTCTCGGACTGCGGTTTTTATTGTAACGTGGTTCCGGGGGGCTTTTATTAGGATTATTTTTTGGGATATGCTATAAAATTCACCACCTACTTTCCATATGGTCTATTGTTTTTGAAAGCTCCTTATGAGGAAGCATCATTATAACTGAGTATGCCACTTGCGATGGCCTCCACCAGTAACTCCTGATATTCTGGAGACAACAGTTTTCCACGTTCATCAGTGTTTGTTAAAAAACCAACCTCAATTAAAACGGAGGGAATTGCCGTTTCGCGTAAAACAGCATAGTTTTCTTCCTTTATCTCCCGCGTTGTAATTAAATGATTATCTGCCGATAATGTGATAGCTTCCGCTAAATTTTTACCTTCGGCTGATTGGTAGTAATAGCACTCAAATCCTTTGACAGAAGAATCATCTTCATACGAATTACAATGGATGCTGATAAAATAATTTGCCCCGGCGTTGTTTGCAATCTCTGCACGGTCAAGCAAGCTGACATCGCGATCAGTACATCGCGTTAAAACAACGGCAGCACCCTCAGATTCCAATTTTTCCTGGAGCAGCAAAACGATGGACATAGTAATATCCTTTTCGGTTGCACCATTTATTACGCACCCAGGCTGATCTCCGCCGTGTCCGGCATCCAGGACGATTTTCACTTCTCCGGAAATGGACGGTGCTGCCGGGGTGATGGAGCTTCCTGCAACAATGGTATTACCTGTTGAATTTCCTATATTTCCATCAGATAATTCGCTGTCAGGTGTATAAGCCAGATGCTCTTTGATATAAAGCACCCCGCATACCATAAGGACAATCATCAGAGCCAGCAGAAAGAAAATCACACCTCGCAAGGCATAGGCGATTATCAACCTTCTGCCGCGCTTTTTTCGCCTTGCTCTGACGGATGCTTGGCGCTCCCGTACC
>CAJUFW010000188.1 GCA_910585655.1 uncultured Lachnospiraceae bacterium | reverse complement strand
CCGATCTAGGAGGGAACCTACGGCTATAAGATTACGCAGGATGTTAGAAAAGCTATTGAGGTTTCCGAGTCTACCTTATATCCGGTTTTGCGTCGATTGCAGAAGGATAGCTGCCTGGAGGCATATGATGTCCAGTGCGACGGCAGGAACCGGAGATATTACCGGATAACAGAGCGGGGCAGGGTGCAGCTTGCTATGTATATAGAAGAATGGAGACGTTATTCGGAAAAAATCAATGTGATGTTTGCAGGAGGGAGAGAAAATGGATAAGAAGGAATTTATCTGGCAGCTCAATCAAATGCTTGCCGATCTTCCAGAGGAGGAACGGGCGGAAGCGGTCAGCTATTATGAGGAATATTTGGAGGATGCCGGTCTGGAACAGGAGGCGCAGACGTTAGAGGAGCTAGGGAGTCCGGAGCAGGTCGCAGCGATTATCAGGGAAAATTTATACGGTGATTTGGCGCAGGGCGGAGTTTATACCGAGACCGGATACCATGGAGCGGCAGAGAACGACAAAAAATTAGAACTGGATCGGGTTACACAAATTGTCTCACAGCAGACGGCAGAGAGTGAGGGAGCGCAGGAGAGCGCATACCAAAGCGAGACGATGGCTGACAGAGATAGTAGAGAGAACAAAGCCGATAAAAGCTTTTACCAAAAAGAAAGAAGTCAGGAGACGTATACGGATAGTATAGGAAATCATACGAAGACCGGCGGGAAAGCCAGTCAGAATAGATATTCCGGGCAAAGGAAGAAGGAAGGAATGAGTGGAGAGACAAAAGCTCTTCTGATTATATTGGCGCTGCTCTTTTCTATCCCGCTGGCTGCGATTGCAGTTGCGGTGATTGCCGTGATTATAAGTGTAATGGTAACGATCTTTGGAGTGGCAGTTAGTTTTGTGGCGATTACCGGAGCTTGTTTGGTGACTGGAGTGGTATTGGTAGTAATTGGAATCGCTAATATCGTTTCCGCTTCTCCGGCAGGAATTTTACTGTGCGGACTCGGATTTTTGTTCTTTGGGGTAGGGATGTTGTTCCTGATTGCAACAGCATTTGTATTTAAAACCATTCTTCCAATGTTGGCAAAGGGATTTGTTTCCCTTTGTAGACTTCCATTTCAGAAGGGAGAGAACATGGCATGAAAAAATTTTATCAGACGGCTGCCATTATTGCATTGGCGGCGATTATATTTGGCGCTGCTTTTAGCATTGCAGGGATTTGTATTGGGGGAACCGTAGAAGCGGCAGGAGAATTGGTAGAGATTCATAGTGTGCATGGTATCCATTTTCGTTTTCCGTTTTTTTGGTTCGGATCAGATGAAAAGACGGACGAACTGACGGAAGAACCTTTCACAGAGCAGATAGAAGTGGTGGGAGAGCATGAGCTGGAGATACATTATACAGAGGATATTGAGGAACTGCAGTGGGATATTTCTTATGCTTCTGTTACCGTTTTGCCAGGAGAGGAATTTGCCATTTGGGGAGATAACCTGGATCTGGAGTTATTGGAGTCCGAAGTAACAGGGAATATGTGGTATCTAAGTTATAATGCAGAAGAACGCTGGGGCTGGAACTGGAAAGAGGGTTTGGAGATTCCTTCCATAAAAGAGGCTACTTTGTATATTACCATTCCGGCAGGTAAGGTGCTGCGATATGCTTCCATAGAACTGGGAGCAGGAGAAAGCTATATAGAAGGGCTTGGCGTCCTTTCCGCGGATTTGGAATTAGGAGTAGGCGATGTTACACTCCAGAGCGTAGAGATTTTGGAAGAGGGTAGTATTGAAGTGGGGGTGGGAAGCCTGGAACTTCAAAGTGTTGGTGGAAACAATCTGGATATTGAGTGTGGAATGGGAGATATAAAAGGTTCTGTCTACCTGAACGGAGATACGGATATCGACTGTGGAATGGGAAATGTGGAACTGGCTGTAGCAGGACAGGAAAGCGATTATAATTATGATGTAAGCTGCGGAATGGGCAGTATCAAACTGGGCGACCATCATTCTTATACCGGCGCTAGTGACGCAAAGCTGGAGAACGGCTCATCGGATACGATTTATCTGGATTGCGGCGTTGGGACGATAACCTTAATCTATCGGGATAAAGAATAAATAAAAATGTGAAATAAAATTCCACAAAGTGGAATTCCAAAAACCGGTGCAGCCAAAAGCACCGGTTTTAAAATGGGAAAGTTTGGGTGATTGAGAAGAAAAACGCTTGAAAATAATTTGAAATCTGATACAATAAAAGAAGAAGAAAAAGGAGGAGGGTAGCAGATGAGCGAACATGAGAAACTGGATTTGATTTTATCGGAAATACAAGGGATAAAGCAGGATCTGCGGCAGGAGATACAGGAGACGAAGCAGGAACTGCAACAGGGGATGCAGGAGATAAAGCAAGAACTGCAACAGGAGATACAGGAGACAAAGCAGGAGTTACGGCAGGAGATACAAGAGACAAAGCAGGAGTTACGGCAGGAGATACAAGAGACAAAACAGGAATTACAAGAGCTGGAAACCCGGATGGAAACAATAGAAGGTCAGATGAAGATCATAGAACAGAAGACTACAAAGGTGGAACTGCAGCTTGAAAATGGTGTTCGTACTAATATTCAGTTGTTAGCGGAAAATTTTGTAGATCTGACCAGAAAATTAAATCAGGCGATTCCGGTTGCGGACAAAAATCTTGCTTATGAGGTAAAAGTAAATTATCTGCTTGAGGAAGTAGAGCAGTTAAAGAAACATGTAAAAGAGTTAATGAAATCAGCTTAATGGCGGATTGTTTCTGAAAGTGATGATAGAGAGAACAGGCAGCGTAGTCAAAAAAGACTGCGCTGTTTTTGTACGATAGGGAAGTTTGGAGAACTTTTCCAATCACAGAACAAATAAAAAGCAGCCATAGTATGACTGCTTTTTAAAAGACCTTATAATGAAGTATATTCAGGAATAACAGAAATAAAATCAGTGCTGTACGTTATTGCCTTCCTCTGCGCCGAAACGGAATTTCGGAGTAACGGAAGCGTGGAACGGAAGCAGCTTATCATCGAAATTATGCCTTACCTCACAGGTACGGTCAAAGATCATCGTTGCTTCGTCATCCGGCTTGCAAACAGGCCATTCCGGCAGCTCTGGATGATTTGGATTGCCTGTCTGGGCAAAATTCATCACAGCCTGGAAGATTTGCTCTTGCAGCTTGTCGGATACTCCTGGTACGTTGGCAACCGGAACGAGATCGATGTTATGGAAGAAGAACGCAATATCGGAACAATGCCATGCTGGTTTGCCGTGTTCGTATGGGAATTCAAAAGCAAACAGGTAAGAATAGGTTGGAGCTTCGGTATATTGTGCTTTCTTACGAACCAGATCCTTAGAGGACGGACGGAACATGGAATCTAAGAAGAGCATGTCTACCGGCAATTTGCCCGGATAAGCCTCTGCAAACAGCTCGATCAGCTTATCTACATTTTCAGCGCCAAAACGTTTGCCCAGAACATCCTTCATATCCTGCTCGGACATTTCGTATTTATTAAAGCCAGTCGGCATAAAGCCAAACTCGCTGATAACCGTTCCTACCATCAACGGGATCGTCTTGCTATGTTCACGGAATCCCTCTAAATGCGGCTCGCCTAAGTAGTAATCATTGATCATTGGGCTGCAGCCGACATAGCCGCCCTTTGCACGGATGGCAGGTGCCACTTTCCCATAAGCTTCACATAACTGTGGGTAAGGAATGGTTTCCAGCTTTTCGATTTCGGATGTCTCTAAACCAAGTTCCTTTAAGATAGCAGTTACGATTTCGGTGCCGTTCTGATCCTTCGGGGAACCCATTTCTGCGCCGGCAACGCCACTCATGACAATACCTTTATGGAATAAGCCGTCTGCGGCTGGCATCTGCATCAAAGAGGTTACTTTCATACCGCCGCCGGACTGACCAAAGATCGTTACATTTTCCGGATCTCCACCGAATTTGGCGATGTTATCATGAATCCACTGAAGGGCAGCTACTAAGTCGGCGCTTCCCGCATTGGCAGAGTTTTTATATTTCTCTCCAAATGGTTCCAAATCCAAATAACCAAGGATATTCAGACGATGATTGACGGTAACGACTACTACGTCGCCCTCGCGGCTCATGTTATTGCCGTCATAAGCGACCTGCTCAATCGCAGAACCAGCAGAAAATCCACCGCCATGCAGCCATACAAGAACCGGCTTTTTAGCTTTTTCGCAAAGATGCTGTGTCCAGATATTTAAGTTCTGGCAGTTTTCATCCTGTGGCCAGTAAGCGTGAGGTACCATAACCTCGCCGTTTGGCGTTTCCTTATTCATCAGCGGGCAAACAAAGCCAAAAGAAGTAGCGTCCTTGATTCCCTCCCAAGGCTCTACCGGTACCGGCTGCATAAAACGCTTTGCAGTAGCGTATTTTACCCCTTTGAAAATATAAGTTCCGTTAAACTGATAACCACGCAGCTTACCAGCCGTAGTCTGTACGACAGGCTCGTCTGCGTTGCATAAAAATGTGTTTGGCATAACTCATTCCTCCGTTTTCTATGATAGTGGAGTAAAAAATATTTTTACCTTCGCTTTTTACTATAACAGGATATGTTGGAAATAAATAGGACAGAAATGTTGAAAAAAAGAAAAAATATTCGTGCAAAATGACAAAGATAAAAAGTAGGAAAGGCAGAGGAGGCAGGGCATTTATGATTTTCTGGTGTTTCTGGCAGCCAGAACGTCACAGGAGCTAAGATACAACGAAATTGCCAAAGCAATTGGTATTTCAGCGCCGACTGCCAAGGAGTGGGTATCCATTTTAGAGCGTTCCGGAGTGTTGTTTCTTCTGCGACCTTATTCCACTAATCTGACAAATCGCCTGGTAAAGACACCTAAACTATATTTTTTGGATACCGGACTGGTGGCGTATCTTTGTCGTTGGCCAAGTGCGGAAACCATACAATATGGGGCGATGGCCGGAGCATTTTTAGAAACCTATGTGGTCAGTGAAATCGTCAAAAGCTATTTTAATGCCGGGAAACGCCCCGATCTTTATTACTACCGGGATACTTACCAGCGGGAAATCGATTTACTGGTAGTAGAGGGAGATCAGGTATATCCTATAGAAATAAAAAAAGCAAAGACGCCGCACCAGGCAGACAGACATTTTTCTGCCCTCGAAAGGTTAGGGCTGAAGGTACAGCCCGGCGTGATTTTATGTATGACAGACGAACTATTGCCGTATAGCCGCAAAGCCTGGTGCTTTCCGGTGGCAGCGTTATAACAATAAACAAAGAAAAAGAGCCGCAATATGGCTCTTTTTCTTTGTTTGTAATACGCTATTCCGCGTGAGTTTTCTGCAGCTTGCCAAAGAGGATAAAGAAGCAGATCATATGCACGCTGGCAGTCAGAGTCCAGGAAACCGGATAGGAGATGTAGAGGGTCGTCATCGTACGGTTCCATTGGAAAATTGTAAAAATCCAGATAATTCGTAGTCCGCAGGCTCCTGCCAGAGAAACGATCATCGGCATAATAGAGGAACCGACGCCGCGGAGAAAGCCGACCATCACATCCATTATGCCGCAGGTAAAGTAGGTCGTACAGATAATGGAGAGTCGGAGCATACCGAATTTGACTACTTCTGGATTGTCGGTATAAATACCAAGCAGCGGTGCGCCAAACAGCCATGCTCCGATGCCAAGCAGCAGCCCGGTAACAGTGACACAAAGGACACACAGCAGAAAAATCTTTTTGATACGGTCAAAATTCCGTGCGCCGAAGTTTTGACTGGTAAAGCTTAAAGCGGTCTGATGGAAGGCATTCATCGCTACATAGACAAAGCCCTCAATATTGGCGGCAGCAGTATTGCCAGCCATTACCACCGAACCGAAGGAGTTGACCGAAGACTGGATCAAAACGTTTGAGAGTGAGAAAATCGCACCCTGCAGCCCAGCCGGAAGCCCAATCTGCATGATCGGTGCCAAACGTTTCCAATGGAAGCGGAGCTTTTTTAAATAGAGACGAAAACAGCCGTCACTTCTCATCAGGCACAGCAAAATCAAGAAAGCAGAAATACATTGGGACAGCACGGTTGCAGTAGCGACACCGGCGACGCCCATATGTAACACAATAACAAAAAACAGATTTAAGATAACATTGACAACACCAGCCAGCGTCAGAAAATAAAGAGGACGTTTGGTATCGCCGATTGCCCGCAGAATCGAGCTGCCAAAGTTATAGAGCATAATGACAGGCATTCCGGCAAAATAAATCCGCATATAGACGGTGGACTGGTC
>CAJUFW010000187.1 GCA_910585655.1 uncultured Lachnospiraceae bacterium | reverse complement strand
TTTCAAGATAAAACTAATGTATAATATTTCGCAGAACTACGTATTCTACGAAATAGCAGGTTTTCTTTTTAGTATTTCCGGCAAGGGGAGATTACATACGTTCGGCATTTGTTTTTCGACAAGAGGGACAGATAAAAGGAACGGCAAAAAATACAACAAAGGGGAAGAAGGAAAAAAGATGGAGGAGAAGCTTCTGGTGATAGGAGAAGGCAGAGAGGTTAGCGCGGTAAGAGACATCATAGAAGCCCTGCAAAAGGAAATGGTTTTGGAAAGAATCCATGAAAGGACAGAAGCAGCGCTATGGGAAGACTGGAAGCAGTTGGCAGTCCGCTATCCTGTTGTGTCAGTAGTAGTAGCAGATCCAAAGAAACGGCTTAGGATAATAGCGAAGCTAGAGGAATATTGCTGTACGATTATGACTCTTATTCATCCAGAAAGTGTGGTTTCTCCGGCTGCCAGTTTGGGCAAGGGTTGTATGATTTGCCCGATGGCAGTAATAGAAGCAGGTTCCGTATTAGGAACCGGAGTTTGGGTGAAAGCAGGAGCCATCGTAGAAGGAGACTGTCTGATTGGGGATGCTTGTTGTTTAGAAAGTGGTTCTATCGTAAAGGCTGGAAGTATCGTACCACCAGGTACGACCGTTCAAAGCGGGGAGGTATTTTGCCAGGAAGCAGCAGAAGTTTTTAAAGAACTGCAAAACAATTCCTGTGAATATTCTTTTGAGGTAGGAATGTAATGTACGGGCGATATATAAAACGGACTTTGGACATTATGTTATCTGTGGCTGGGCTGGTGCTTGGTGCAGTGCCAATGCTTTTGATTGCCCTGGTAGTAAAAGGAAGCAGCAGAGGGGCGGCGCTGTTTTCCCAAAAACGAGTAGGGATACATAAAACCTATTTTCGGATCTGGAAATTTCGGACGATGTATGCCGATGCTCCGGCTAATACACCGACCCACCAGCTTTCGGGAGCAGAGCGTTATCTGACTCCGGTAGGAAAAGTATTAAGAAAAACCAGTTTGGACGAACTGCCACAGCTATGGAATATTTTAAAAGGCGATATGAGTATCGTAGGTCCTCGTCCGGCTCTTTGGAATCAATACGATTTGCTGGCAGAGCGGGAAAAGTATGGAGCGAATGATATCAAGCCAGGCTTAACAGGCTGGGCGCAGGTGCATGGACGGGATGAGCTGGAGATTTTACACAAGGCAAAACTGGACGGGGCATATGCCAGATATCAAAAAGCAGGGGGACTTAGAGCCTTTGTTTTAGACTGTTATTGTATTGCTTTAACCATCCGTGCGGTTTGGAAGCGAGAAGGGGTGGTAGAAGGCAGAAACGAAAAAGGTAATGGTATATGAAAAAAAAGGAAACATACAAGGTGTTAATCGCCGGGGCAGGAAGCTATATCGGAACGGCTTTGGAAGAGGAATTGCTAAAAAAATCAGAGCAATATGAAGTAGTGGTTCTTGATATGAAAAACAAAGATTGGAGAAAACATTCTCTAAAGAGCTATGATTCGATTGTGTTTGTAGCAGGGCTGGTACACCGGAAGGAACAAAGGGGAGAACTAGCCCGCTACCGACAGGTCAATACCCTGCTGCCAATCGAAATGGCTGAAAAAGCCAAACATGCCGGTGTAGGGCAATTTATATTTTTAAGCAGTATGAGTGTATACGGAAAGCAAAGGGGACGGATTACCAGAGAGGATACGCCAAAGCCGAACAGCTATTATGGTCGGACAAAATGGGAAGCAGAGCAAGGTTTGCAAAAGATGGAGGAAGCTTTTAATAAGAGCGGGAAGAGCTTTCAAGTAGCTATCCTGCGTCCTCCGATGGTGTATGGAAAGGGCTGTAAAGGAAATTATCCACGTTTAAGAAGGCTTGTCCTGAACATACCGTTGTTTCCGAATTATCCAAATTACCGCAGTATGATCTACATCGGAAATTTGACAGCAGTATTGGAACAAATCATCCGAACGGGCAAAGGCGGTCTGTATACTCCGCAGAATACCGAGTATGTTTCGACAAAGCAGATGGTAGAAGAAGTTGCTGCTTACCATCAGAAAAAGATTATTTTTAGCAGGTTGTTCTATCCGTTTATCCGGCTGCTGGAGAAAAGAAGTTCACTGGTGCAGAAAGTATTTGGAGATTTGGTGTATACGCAGGGCATGAATGTAGATCGTTCGTGGCTGCCTTACCGGGACTTTGCAGAGACAATCCGTCTGACGGAAAGGGAGGGCGTACAGTGAAACGAAAGGTGTTGATTGTGGCGACTGTAGTAAAACAGCATATTTTGACGTTTCATCTTCCGGTGCTGGAATGGTTCCAGAAACAGGGGTGGGAGACGCATGTAGCGGCTGCCAATGATTTTGACAGGTCAGAAGAGTGCAGAATACCGTTTTGCGACGTATATCATCCGATTTCTTTTTCCAGGACGCCCTTCCATGCCAACAATCTGCGGGCGTATCACGAATTGAAACGATTATTAAAACAGGAACGATTTGCTCTCGTACATACGAATACACCGTCTGCTTCAGTACTGTTACGTTTCGCCTGTCGGAAGGAACAAAAAAACGGGACAAAGGTCATTTATACGGCACATGGTTTTCATTTTTATCAGGGAACAAGCTGGCGGGATACTCCGTGGAAAAACTGGCTCTTGTATTATCCGGTGGAGAAACTCTGCGCCCGCTGGACAGATGTGTTGATTACCATCAATCGGGAGGATTACCGACTGGCGAAAACGCATTTGCCTGCAAAACAGGTAGAGTATGTGCCGGGGGTAGGTGTGGATGTGAAGGGAATAGCAGAGAGAGCAGATCGGGTTTGCCGGGAGGAAAAACGGAAGGAATTAGGGATACCAGAGGATGCGGTGGTGATGGTTTCGGTGGGGGAGTTGTCGGAGCGAAAAAACCACAAAATGGTTTTAGAAGCATGGAAAAAGATAAAATCAAATGAAATTTGGTATCTTATTTGTGGTCAGGGAGCCTTGGCAGAAGAATTACTCGAAAGAGCCAAACAACTAGGAATAGCAGAACGATTTCGTCTTTTAGGGTATCGAAGTGATGTTATAGAAGTAGTAGCGGTCTCTGATTTGTTTGTATTTCCATCAAAACAAGAAGGCTTGCCGGTAGCACTGATGGAAGCGATGGCAGTTGGAGTGCCTTGTGTGGTGTCAAATATCCGAGGCAATCGGGAATTGGTATCAAAAGAGTATGGAGGATTATTTTCCCTAGATAATCCAGAGGAATTTGCAGCCCAGTTAGCCAAGGTAATCAGATGGAACATACAGGAAAGAAGACTACAAGAGGGAACGATAAAAGGAAGAATAAAAAAAGAGAACAGAAAGAAACTGAAAAAGTATTCCCGTGAGGTAGTAGGGAATAAGATGGCAGAAATTTATTTCAACGTATGCCGGGAAGAGTGATACAAAGTATCATAGAGTGTGTGAAAATGAGAAAGATAAGAAATCAGAAGAAATTCAGTGTAATTGTTCCGGTTTATAATGTAGAACGATATCTAAGACGCTGTATTGACAGTATTTTAGGGCAAAGATTCACGGATTTTGAAGTGATTTTAGTAGATGACGGCTCTACAGATGCTTCTGGAAAGATTTGTGAGGAATATAGTAATGATAAAAGGGCGATCGTGATTCACCAGAAGAACGGAGGTCTTTCCGAGGCGAGAAATAGTGGAATTCGGGCAGCAAGGGGAGAATATTTGCTGTTTGTAGACAGTGATGATTTTTGGGCGGACAATGGTTTTTTAGAAAGAATTGTTGTCTGTTTAAAAGAGAACCCGGACTTTTTGCTGTTTTCTTTAAAACGCTGTAATGAAACGGAAACAAAATTTTGGACGATCTATCCGGCTTTGGATGAAAAGCTTCTCAATCGTTTGGAATATGGAAAGGCGCAGAACTATTTCATGAAGCAGGATGTTTATTTGGTTTCGGCTTGCTGTAAAGCAATCAGGACAGAGTTTTTAAAAGAGAAGGAATTGTATTTTGAGAAAGGACTGTTAAGTGAAGATATCGACTGGCATATTCGCCTGGTTTTAGTAGCAAAAAGAATGGTGTATTCCAATGAAAACGGATATGTATATCGGGTAAGGGAACACTCTATTACGACAGCGCCGAATGCAAAAAACAGGAAAGATTTATATAAGATTATTGCCAAATGGGCGGATTATTTTAGAGAAGAGCCGCAAAGTGAATTGAATAGGGCAATGCTTGCCTTGCTGTCCTATGAATATTTTATTTTGCTTGGATATTGCGATAGACATAGAACTCCGGGAAAAGAAGAGTTAGAACGCTATTCTTGGCTGATCAGATATGGAAACAGCAGAAAAATCAGGCTGTGCAGATGGGCGTATTGGCTGCTTGGAAAGAAAAGAGCCGGGAAATTGTATGGATATGTCGTGAGGAAAAGGCAGGGGAATTAGCGTGATACCAAAGGTCATTCATTATTGCTGGTTTGGAGGAAATCCGATACCGGAGAAGGATAGACGTTACATAGAAGGCTGGAAAGAAAAGTGTCCGGATTATGAGATTATAGAATGGAACGAAAGAAATTATGATGTTTCTAAAAATAAATATATGGCACAGGCATATGAAGAAAAAAAGTGGGGATTTGTATCGGATTATGCAAGACTGGATCTTGTTTACCAGTATGGAGGGATTTATTTTGATACGGATGTGGAATTATTAAAACCATTGGATGATTTATTGGAATTGGAAATGTTTTGTGGGTTTGAGAGTACAAAATATGTAAACTTTGGGATAGGATTTGGTGCGGAAAAAGAAAATCCTGTGATTAGAACGGTCTTAGAGATATATAAAACATTGGTATTTAAGGATAAGGATGGATTATTAAATCAAACTGCTTGCCCTATTTATCAGACAAAGGCTTTGATAGAGTATGGATTGATTTGTAATAATCGCTATCAGGAATTATCAAAATGTACGGTTTTTCCGACGGAATATTTTGCGCCAATGGATGTTGATACAGGGATTTTGACAGTGACAGAACATACTTATAGCATTCACCGTTATAACATGTCATGGTTTAGTAAGGGACAGAAAAAACTTTATGAAAAAAGAAAACAGTTAAATTTGAGATATGGGAAACGATTGGCTGCTTGTTTCGTAATACCTTACCGTTTGGTTTATAAGATAGAAGATATAGGGATTAGGGGGACGATTAAGCTGATGAAAAAAAGGATATGGAAAACATGATAAGCATTATTACACCAACTTATAATAGAGGATATTGCATCAAAAATTTATATGATTCTTTATTAGAGCAAACAAAAAAGGATTTTGAGTGGATTATAGTAGATGATGGTTCTGCAGATGATACTGCTGAAATAGTTAGAGGATGGATAAAGGAATGTGATATATTTCCTATTTTTTATTACAAACAAGAAAATGGAGGAAAGCATAGGGCATTAAATAAAGGGATACAAATGGCACAGGGCAATTATTGTTTCCCTGTAGATAGCGATGATAAACTATTGCCAGAGGCAGTTCAAAAGATACAAAAATGGATCAAGGAAATTGATAAGGATAAAAGTTTTGCAGGGGTGTCCGGGAATAAGGGAAGTAATCGTAAAAGTATAATCGGGGAATTCCCAAATAATGTAGAGTTTGTAGATGCTAAAAATACAGAAAGAAGTAAAAAGAGATTAAGAGGGGATAAGGCAGAGATCTATCGAACAGAGCTATTGAAAAAATATCCGTTTCCGGAATTTGAGGGAGAGAAGTTTTTACCAGAACAGGCGGTTTGGGATCAGATTGCCAAAGACGGTTATAAGCTACGTTGGCATAAGGATATTATTTATTTGTTTCAATATCAGGAAGACGGATTGACACGGAATATGGATAAACTGATAGAAAAAAATATAGAGGGAATTAGTTACGTGTACCAGAATATTTTTCATAGTTATCCGTTTCCGTATAATTGGACGGGAGCGGCAGCTTATTTAGAGATTGCAAAAAAAGTAGGAATAACGACTAAAGAGATAAAGAGACAGATAGGAATAAATTCTCTACAATATAAGGTATTGGTGATTGTATCTAAAATATGGAAGATAAGAAAATGGACAAAAAGGATATTTCGAGGAGAAATAAATGGGAGAAGTAAGTTTTAGTGTAATTGTTCCGGTATATCAAGCAGAAAAATATTTAGAAAGATGTTTAAACAGTTTAAGCAAACAATCTTATCTAAATTTTGAAGTCATTATGATAGATGACGGCAGTAAAGATAGCTCCTATTCTATTTGTTGTAAATTTCAGAAACAAGATAAACGTTTTTTAGTAATACACCAGGAAAATCAGGGTGTTTCTACAGCCAGAAATGTAGGATTAAAGCTAGCAAAAA
>CAJUFW010000186.1 GCA_910585655.1 uncultured Lachnospiraceae bacterium | reverse complement strand
GTAGATAAAATAATTATCTACCTCCTACCCGATTATGATAGGAAAGTTCTCCAAATTCCCTTATGATACAAAAGCCCTCCGAAGAAGTTCTGTTTCAGATCAGTAGGATACAATATTCTTGTTTAATTTCATTGACAATACTTCTGTTTTGTCATAAAATAACATATGTTATATAACAAACAGTTGGGAAAGGAGACGACGATGCCGCCGGCAAAAAAGATACAAAAAGAAGCGATTCTGGAAACTGCCTATGAACTGGCTAAGGCGGAGGGACTGGAAACGTTAAATGCCAGAAGAATTGCAAAGGAACTAGCCTGTTCGACGCAGCCGATCTATCATAATTTTGCTACGATGGAGGAGTTGAAAGAGGAGGTAGTCAAACAGATTTATCAGACCTATGTTTCCTATATACAAAAAGGAATGCAGGAAGAAAAGGCATATTTGGGAGTGGGGTTGGCGTATATCCATTTTGCCAAAGATTATCCGTATTTTTTTCGGACGCTTTTTATGAAAGAAAGCGGGCGGCTTCCCCTGGATTTTATTCAAAATGATTCGATGGGAAAAGGCGTGCTGAGGCAAGGACAGATTTTTTCGGGGCTGACCGAGGAACAAATGAAGGCCTTTCATCTAAAGGTCTGGATTTTTACGCATGGTCTGGCGGTTTTGGCTGCTGACCGTACGGTACGGTTTACGGATCGGGAAATCAGAGAGCTGCTTGCCTCTACCACCAGAGAATTGCTGGCAGGCTTTCAAAAAACATAATAGGGAGTAGAATATGGAACATATTATTGAAGTAAAGCATTTGACAAAGGAGTATAAACAGCTAAAGGCGGTAGACGATTTGTCCTTTGAGGTCAGGGAAGGGGAAATTCTCGGCTTGCTTGGACCGAACGGAAGCGGAAAGTCTACGACGATAAATTGTATTCTGTCGCTGTTAAACTTTAGCAGTGGAAGCATCCGGATTTTTGGCAGTGAAATGAAACCGGACGCCTATGAGATCAAACGTAAAATCGGGGTCGTGTTTCAGGATGTAGCGGTATTTGACGAGCTGACAGTCTATGAGAACATCGACTATTTTTGCGGGCTGTATGTCCGGGATAAGGCGATAAGAGAGCAAGATATCAAAGAGGCGGTAGAATTGGTAGGGCTAAAGGAGTATCAGAAGTTTCGTCCAAAACAGCTCTCCGGCGGATTGCTGCGGCGTTTAAATATCGCCTGTGGAATTGCCCATAAGCCAAAGCTGATTTTTCTTGACGAGCCGACGGTAGCAGTCGATCCGCAAAGCCGCAACAATATCCTTGACGGGATGAAGATACTAAGAGAGAGTGGCGCTACGATTGTTTATACAACGCATTATATGGAAGAAGTAGAGCTGCTCTGCGACCGGGTGATCATCCTTGATAAAGGAAAGGTATTAGCAAGCGGAACGTGCGACGAGCTAAAGGAGCTGGCGAAAATAGAGGAAAAGGTAACGGTGGAGGTGACAGGACTAAAGCAGGCTTATATAGAGGAAATACAGGGCTTTGAACAAGTAGACCGTGTTTCCTATGACGGGAGTTCCCTAGTGGTGCATTATCAGAAGGGGAAAAACAACCTGTTGGAGTTTATAGAATACTTAAAGACAAAGGAAATCCGTTACAGCAAAATTTATTCGGAACGACCGACCTTAAACGACGTGTTTTTGGATTTGACTGGAAAGGAGCTGCGGGACTAAATGCTGTTACACAATTTTTATTATGCCCTGCGCGTGCTGTTCCGGGATCGGATACTGATTTTTTGGACTTATGCCTTCCCGATTATTTTAGGGACATTTTTCAGTCTGGCGTTTTCTAACATTGAAAACAGCGAACGGCTGGATGTCGTAAAGATTGCCGTTGTAGAAAACCAGGCGTTTCAAGAAAGTACGCTTTGGACGGAGGCGCTTGCCGCCTTAAGCGAGGAAGGTGCAGAGGAACAGTTGTTTTCTACTCGTTATACGAGCGAGGAGGAAGCAGAGGAACTATTGGCAGAGAAGAAAATAGTCGGATACCTGAAGCTTTCAGAGGAGGAAGCGCAGGTGATCGTCTCTTCTAGCGGAATGGAAGAAACGGTATTTCAGTATGCCGTCGCTGAAATCATCCAGACAAAAGAACTGGTAGAACAGACAGTAGCATATCAGATACAGCAGGGAGTTATACCATCGGAGGAGCTGTTTGCCGGGCTTTATGAGGAGATTTTGGAACAGACACAGACGGAAACAGGAATCCAGGACGTATCGGGCGAAAACCTCAGCTATACGATGGTAGAATTTTATACGTTGATTGCGATGACCTGTCTGTACGGTGGGCTGTTAGGAATGGTAGTGGTCAACCAAAACCTGGCAAATATGAGCCATAAAGGAAAACGAGTAGCGATAGGACCTGCAAAGAAGCATTGGGTGATTTTGGGCAGTACCTTGGCAAGCTATGTGGCACAGCTTTTGGGAGTCACGCTGTTGTTTGCCTATACGGTTTTTGCGCTGAACGTGGACTATGGGAGTCGTCTGCCGTTGATCGTACTGATTACCCTGGTCGGCTGTCTGGCGGGACTGGCAATGGGGATTGCAGTGGCTGTGTTGATAAAGGTCAGTGAAAATACCAAAACCGGTATAATGTTATCGGTAACGCTGTTAGGTTGTTTTTTATCCGGGATGATGGGAATCAGCATGAAATATATAGTGGATAAAAATTTGCCGCTTCTTAACCGGATCAATCCGGCAAATATGATTACGGACGGTTTGTACGCGCTGTATTATTACGATACGCTCGATCGCTATTGGTTTAATATCATAAGTCTTTTGGTGTTTGCCGGTCTTTTGCTGACAGCGGCTATCTTCGGGCTAAGGAGGCAGAGATATGACAGTATTTAAAGCGGTTTTAAAGGTGCTGTGGCAATGCAAAGCGGTGGTTTTACTTTATACGATATGCTTGGTTGGCTTTGCCGCTTTTCAGATGCAGACAGAGAAACAAACCAGCGGCTTCTTGGCAGACCGTCCGGATATTTTGCTCATCAATCAGGATACCGAGACGAGTGTGGATAACAGGCTTTCGGAGGGACTGGCGGCTTATTTAACAAAACATTGCGAGGTAGCAAACATCCAAGGAGAGGACGCAATAAGCGACGCGCTTTTTTACCGGGAGATCAGTTATATTGTAAAGATTCCGGAGCGGTACGGTGAGGAGTTTTTAGCGTATGCGAAGGGTGAGGCAGAACAGGAGCCAGTATTGGAAATCCGTAGCACCGGCGATCAGGAAGCCTCCTATGCCCAGATGCTTCTTTCCCGCTATCTGCGGGTGGCAAGAGTCTATGGAGCGTATGCCAAAAACGAACAGGAGTTAGTAAAGCAGATTGCGGATACTCTGAAAAAACAGGTTTCGGTAGAGCTTGCCTCCCATCTGGATACAAACGGTCTTTCCAAAGCTACGTTCTTTTACAATTTTTTGAATTACAGCTTGTTGGCAGGCTGCATTTATGTTATATGTTTGGTGCTTGCAAGCTTTCGCGAAGAGAAAATCCGTAAGCGGACAATCGTCAGTAGTATGGATTACCGGAAATTTAACCGGATTTTACTGCTCTCAAACGGATTGTTTGCTTTGGGCTTGTGGGTGGTGTATGTCTTGTTGAGTCTGCTACTGGTAGGGAACGTTCTTTTGAGCAGACAAGGACTGCTTTACCTGGCAAATTCCTTTGCCTTTTTACTTTGTACACTGACGATTGCCTTTTTGATTGGAACTTTGGTAAAAAACAAAAACGCCGTCAATGGAATCGTCAACGTAGTGGCGCTTGGATCAAGCTTTTTGTGCGGGGCGTTTGTTCCTGTTCAAATGCTGCCAAAGTCTGTATTGTGGGCAGCGCATATCCTTCCGTCGTATTGGTATATCAAAACCAATGAATATGTGAAAAAGATGGAAACCGTAAACCTGGAAACGTTACGACCTGTGTTGGAAAATATGGGAGTTTTACTGGGCTTTGCCTTGGTATTTATATTGGCGGCAAACGGAGTGTCAAGACGGATGAGAAAGATTGGATAGATAAAAAAGAACGGAAGCGGCAGCTAAGCCAGGAATCTGGTTTAGCTGCTTTTTGTATGATATAATATAATTTAATATTGACAATAGTGTGTGATATACAGTATAATGAATTCAACAATAATATTATTATAACAGTAAGGAGGGAGATCGTATGGGGGAAGGACGTGATTTGCTGGAAGGATTGCTGCTGGAGCTGCGTAGAGGCGTGCTGGTGCTTTCTGTTCTCAGTCAGATGGGAGAAGCAAAGTATGGCTATGCTTTGGTGCAGAACTTGGAGGAGCAGGGAGTCAGCATCGATCCAAATACCTTATATCCGCTGTTAAGGCGTCTGGAGAAGCAGGGGCTTTTAGAAAGTAGCTGGGAGACGAGCGGAACAAAGCCCAGGAAATATTATAAAAGGACAATCGAAGGCGACCGTATCTTTGAGAAGCTAAAAGAGCAGTGGAGAGTGATGGCAGATGGAATGGAACAGCTATTGGGAAAGTCGGAAAAGGAAGACTGATAATCAGGGAGATAGAAAGGAAGGATAATCATGACAGAACAGGACAGAGATTGGATGGAGCGTTATATTTATCAGGTAGTACGCCGCCTGCCGAAAAACCAGCGAGAGGAAATTCGCTTGGAGCTGCGGGAGCTGATAGAGGATATGTGGGAGCAGTCCAAAGATATGACGGGGGTGTTAAAGGAACTGGGTGATCCGATAGAGTTTGCGAAGCAATACCGGGGAAACGGAGGATATGTGATTGGACCGGAATATTACGATACGTATTTCTGGTTGTTAAAGGTAGTTCTTCTTTGTTCGCTGATTCCGGTAGTGGTATTTGGTCTTTTTGAAACCTTTTATGAAGGCTTTAGCGGCGTGGATTTGCAGACGACAGGCGATTGGGTACGGGCGATTACCAAAACCATCGCGGGCGGACTGGGAAGCGTAATAGCAAACGTAATGATTTCCGGTCTGGGTGGAATCGGAAGCGTAACACTGATTTTTCTTTTTTTAGAACGCAAAGAGATACGGCTGGAAGGGTTAGAAGGAGCGATTTCGACAGAGAAACTATTTGGGACAGGAGCTGCCAGCAGGGCAGAAGGGGTGGCAGAAACAGAGAAAGCGGCTGCCTGGACGCCGGAAGCGCTTTCTCCGCTGCCGGATAAAAGAGCGATGATAAACCGGGGCGATACGATAGTAGGAATTGTCTTTCTGGTGCTGTTAAGCGTGCTTTTGATTTTTGCGCCAAAAGTATTTTCCGCGTTTCTTATGATAGAAGAAGAACTGGTGATCGTTCCGTTTTTTAACTTGGGCAAATGGCAGTTGATTCTTCCGTTTTTCCTGGCAAGTCTGCTGGTTGGTCTGGCAGATGAGATTGTAAAACTGGTAGTAGGGGTATACAATCGGGTGGTGCTGATCAGCGCGGTTGTCAGCAATGTTCTCCAGATTATTTTGGGTTTTTTGCTGCTGCTGGTATTTCCGTTTTGGAACCCGAATTTTACAAGCGAGCTTTCCTCGTATGTAACAGGAGAACCGGAGCGGTTCTGGCATGCGTTTCTTTCCTGGGACGGGAGAAAGGCGTCGCTTGTGATTTTGGTTATTTTGTGTATCATCGCACTGGCGGAAATAGGAGTGACAGCCTATAAAACCATCCAATACGAAAAGAAGAATTAGGCGTTTAGGCAAACTGCTTTACCTGATCCATCGCCTTTTTGACAGGCGGAAGGAAAAGAAGCATCAAGGTAACGACGGCTTCCGGGACAAGATAAGCGGCGTTATACGCCAGGGAATAAGGGAGAGGAGCCCAACCTTCCCAGGCGTAGGCGCCGAAAAACAGCCAGCCGGAAAGGACGGCAAACATATAACGCCCTAAGACGCCGACCAGATACCCTTTGATCAGACCATGTTTGGAGTTCCAGAAAAAACCGGACAGACCGAGCGCGCCGAAAGCCAGTGGATAATCGACCAGAACCTGTAGCGGAAATACGATATAAGGACCGGTAACAAGCTGCAGCAGCCCGTAAGCCAGTCCGGTAGTCAGGCTAATCCGCGGTCCATACCAATAGCCGATCAGACAGACAAAGAGCATACTGCAAAGGGTGATAGAACCGCCAAAGGGAAAGGTATAGACTTTGATAAAAGAAGTGACGACGGAAAGCGCGACGGCAGCAGAGCAAAACACAAGTTGTTTTGTCTCAAAGCGAACGCCGCGGGAGCGTCTGGCAAAAAGCGCTGCCGGAATCAGAATCAATGCCAGCATCAAAAGAAGAATAGCAGCATAGCCGAGTGGAGTAAGGTGGTAGATAATACCACCGTAGCCGTCGTCTGCCGGAACGGCAAAGAATGATAAGACACTTAAAAACATAAAAAACCTCCTTGTCTGCGCAAAGAGGGGCCTTGTAACAATGCTTCCTTACGCCGGTACTAACCGGATCAAGTAATAAGGGTCGGCAGCTTTTTTTCTGCCTCTCAGCCTGAAGGCGCCCCTAGCGTCTTA
>CAJUFW010000185.1:1654-6550 GCA_910585655.1 uncultured Lachnospiraceae bacterium | reverse complement strand
CACTCTTTCCCTACACGACGCTCTTCCGATCTATTGTAAAAGCCGGTTCCTAAAAAATAAGAACTTCTCTGTGGATTGTCGCTGCTGCCAAATACATCCACCAGATCACCCGGCTCTATATCGCCCTCTACCAAAGCAATCTCGTTGTCGTAAATCCAGGCGCCGCCGGAACGCACCGTACGCCCTTCTCCCTTTTTTAAAAAAACAACTGCTCGTTTCATGATTGTTTACTCCCTAAAACATATCCCATAAACGATCCCCATCACTTTATCGTAACATCGTCGGACACAGCCTCGCGACAGCAGCCACGTCAAGGCAGCCGCCAGCGGAATCGAAAGTATCAGATAAAGATAATGCTGATCCATAAATAGCTCCAGATCGCGGAATCGATCGATGAGAAATAAATGCAGTACATAAACGGTCAGCGTATTTTGCCCGATTTCTGTCAGGAAACACCGCTTCCTTGTCATCAGCACCAAAAAGGCAAGCGTCATTACGGAAGCAAGCAGATAAAATACTACACGCATCAGCAAATAGTCCAATTTCTTTTCGTCTACGTAAGATTTCCTTACATAAAGCGTCTCCTGCTTCATCCACCCGTCCTGAGCAAGCCACCCGGAAATCACCGCTCCTAACGCCAGCACCACCCCGCCAATCCAGGCGGGAATCATCCGCAGCTTCTCAATCCATTCCGGACGGCATTTGAGCCCTGCGACAAAAAATACTAAAAACCCGACGACACGTCCAATCGTAAACGTTGTGTCAAATCCCGGTAAAACCGGCAGCAGCAGACCCAGCGCCAGACAAAGCGGCACACCGCCCCGAAGCCTGTCAATGTCCTTTGCCAGCAGCTTCCAGATAAAACAAGCCAGGAAAAACCACATTCCAAACTGCGGGGAAAATACTTTATAGCCATCGGTAAATTTCAAAATCTTTCCTAAACACAAATAGCTTATCAAGGCAAATAGCGTGTTACAAACCAAATAAGGTATCAGAAAATTTTTTACTGCTCCTTCTCTGCCCTTTTCGGTATTTTTAGAAAAATATCCTGTTATAAAGACAAAGGCAGGCATATGAAACATATTGATCGCAAAGTAGATTTCCTTTAGCAGCCTCGGTCCAGCCATTTTACTGGCTCCGGACAGATGATCGGACAGCAGATGCCCCATAATCACCAGAAAAATCAACACTGCCCTTGCATTGTCAAACAACGCGTCCCTCTCTTTTTTTCCTTCCACGTCCTTCTCCTTTATTCTATTCTTTCCGTACAAAACAACTGGATTTTCCGGCGCTCCCCTAAAACTCTTCCAGTTCCTCCAGAAATGCCTTAAATTCCTCTTTGGCTTCTTCGATACGTGCGGAATCGTAACTGTTTAAAGCCTTTTCATATTCGTGCAGAGCCGCTTCTACCATCAGACGCTTTTCTCCCATACTTTCCTCATAGATTCGCTCTCCACGCAGCAGCAAGTATTTATTTTCCTCCCGGTCGCGCGGATGGATTTTTAAATAAGACAAGGTTTCAAAGCGCTCTTTTATCTCCTCTTCCGTCATATCGACGTCCCGTCCGCGGAATACCTGCTTTGTCACCTTTCCGGTAGAAACGACCTTCACTTCGACTTCCAGGATCGAATTGATATCATAGGTATAAGTCACATCCACTGCTTCTTCTCCGGCTCGGCTGGCTGGAATTTCAATCAAAATCTCCCCAAGAGACAGGTTGTTGGCAGCAAAACGGCTTTCTCCCTGCAGGACGTTGACACGAATCTGCTTCTGATTGTCCCGTACCGTATAGAGCCGTTCGGTACGGCTCGCCGGAATGATCGTGTTGCGGTCGATAATCGGGCAGAACATCCCGTCCTCAAATTTCCCCCGCTCCCACTCTCTGACTACCTCTGTACCAAGGGTAAACGGGCAAACGTCCGTCAAAATGACTTCTTTGATCGCATCCTTGCGCTCCTTCATCGCCCCCTGGATTGCTGCTCCCAGTGCCACCGCCTCGTCCGGATTGATATTCGTATCCGGAAGCCGCTTAAAGAGCTTGCTGACAAAACGGCGTATAACAGGGCTCTTTGTCGCTCCGCCGACCAGCACCACCTTGTCGATATCCGTCAGACGAATATGGGCATCCGCCAAGCTTCTCTTGACTGGCTGGCGGATTTTATCCAACAGCTCCTCACAAGCCTCTTCGTATTTGGGCAATTCCAGCTCCATCGTCAGCAAGTCCTCTCCTACCTTGCAGCGCATCGCCGAATCACGCCCCTCGGAAAAGCCCAGCTTGCAGGCTTCGGCTTGCTTATGGATATGACGCAGTGTTTTTTCGTTTAACGTCAAACGGTCAAGCTGCGAAAACTTTTCAAAAAACATGTTTTCCAATACAGCCGTAAAATCCTCGCCGCCTAAAAAATTGTCCCCGGCAACGGCACGTACTTCCATAATCGAATCATACAGTTCCAAAATCGAAACGTCAAACGTCCCACCGCCCAGGTCAAAGACCAAAAATCTGGCGTGTTCCTGGTTCTGGTACAATCCATAGGCAATCGCAGCCGCCGTCGGCTCACTGATGATCCGCTCTACCTTTAAGCCTGCCAGTTCTCCTGCTTTTTTCGTGGCACGCCTTCTGGCATCGTTAAAATAAGCCGGAACACTGATGACCGCTTCCGTCACCTCTTCTCCCAAGTAATGCTCGGCGTCCTCTTTTAAAGCCCGCAGCACAAAGGAAGAAAGCTCCTCTGCCGTAAATGTCTTGTGCAGCAGGGAAAACTTCTTCTGGCTTCCCATATCCCGTTTAAAAACGCTGGCAGCGCTCCCAGGATACAGTAATCCGCGCTCTACTGCCGAATCCCCCACATAAATCTGTTCCTCTTCGTCCATGCTAACTACCGACGGGGTCAGCCTCTTCCCCAGACGGTTTGGTATAATCTGCGGACCATCCTCTGTAAAATATGCTACCAGACTGTTGGTGGTCCCCAGGTCAATTCCTATTATCATAACACTCTGTTCTCCTATCCTTTTTACTCATAGCCATTATCCCAGTCTATTTAACGCTTCTCTTGCCTCGTCGCAATGCGGGTTTCGTTTTAACGCCTCCTGATACTGTGCCTTTGCTTCCTTTAAGTCCCCTACCGCTTCATAATAATACCCCAGATAAAGCCTGCTTTCAAAACATTCCCGGTAGCGGCAGCCGCGGCAGCGCTGGATCTGTTCCATCTTCTGAAAATTCTCCCTGGCTTCCTCTTTTTTCCCTTGACAAAGCAGCAGCCAGCCAAGCGAAGCCAGACGCGCCGGAGCATATGGCTTATATGCCAGATAGTCCTCTAGCTTTCCACTGCCCGACTTTTTAAAGCTCTCCAGGGAAGCTTTGGCATATTCCTTCGCTTGATTGAACTTTTTTAACATATGACAGCATCTAGCCAGATAACGGTAATACTCAAACTGCTCATACGGATCCGAATTCAAGTCAAGCGCTTTTTTAAAGCAGGTCATAGCTTTGTTGTAATCGCTTAATTCTTCCAGATACAGCGCCCCCAGATTTTTATAACGCTCCGCCCGATCTTCGTTACTTTCCTTTCCGCTCTGATGTCCCCATGCCTTGTAGGCGTTGATTGCCTTACGCTTCTTTCCCTGCTTTAAAAAGACGTCGCCGACCGCCTTGTCATACCCTGGTCCTTTCCGCATTTTTTCATACGCAGTCAGGGCTTCTTCATATTCGCCCAGATAATAGTACAGATCCCCGATTTCCTCCCAAAAGGACTGATAATTCGGAAACATCTCCAAATCTTTCTCATAGCATTCGATCGCCTTGCGGTAATCGCCCATCGCTTCGTAGCAATCCGCCATATTACTGTACGGCAGCACGCTTTCCGCCCCGTCCATACAATCCACCGACTTTTGGAAATGCTCGATCGCCTTTTCAAATTCCCCTCTGTATTTGTAGCAGCATCCTAAATTGTTCCACGCTGCCCAATCGTCGTCCACATATTCCAGAGCCTTATGGAAATCCGCCATCGCCTGATCCAACTCCATCGCATTCATATAAATCAATCCGCGGTGAACGAGATAATAGCAGTTTTCCCGTGCCTTTAACTGCCTGCTCGCATAACCAATCGCCTTTTCAAAATCCTCCGGACGATATTCCTTTTGATACAGCCGCTGGTAATAATCTGCCAGATTTTCACAGGCATCCCCATAGGTTTCTTCCATTTCCAACGTCTTTTCATAATTTTCCACCATTAAAACCGGATTATTCAGCTTCTCATAACAAAGCGCGCGTCCATAGTAAAGCCCCGGACTGTTTTTATAATCCTCTCCGGCAATATCGTATTCTCCTAACGCCCGACGGTATTCCTTGTGATCGGCAAAAATATTTCCGCGCACCATCCGGTACTGCATCCGATTTGGATTTCCCTTAATCGCCTTTTTTAAGTATTCCAATGCTTCTTCCAGATCTCCGTCGTCCCAGGCTAACAGACCCTTTTCAAAATCGACTTCCGATCGATCCTCTAAATCACATTCTTCCTGCTTGCGCGCTTCCTCTAATTCCTCTAAAATCGCTCTTGCCTTGTCCCGATCCTCTTTGTTCTCTGCCAGGTTACGCAGCACTTTTACCTCATAGAGCTTCATCCGCGGAGAAAACTCCACCTGGTTTTCCCTCGCCTGCTTATATACCCGCATCGCATCCTCGTATTGGCTGTAATGGAAAAAGACCTCAGCCGCGAACATATACGGACGATGATAGCCTGCAAAAATATCAATCGCACGATGATAGTCGTCAATGACCTCCTGCGCCTTGTGCAGCTCATAGCAACATTCCTGCCGGATTAAATACGCCGGATAATACTGCGCATCCTCCTTGATAATCCGGTCACAGAGAGATCGGAAGAGCGTCGTGTAGGGAAA
>CAJUFW010000185.1:0-1644 GCA_910585655.1 uncultured Lachnospiraceae bacterium | reverse complement strand
TCCCTACACGACGCTCTTCCGATCTGATCCACAGCTTTTTCATACTGTTTGGTTTTCAATAAAATATTGGCATAATACTGTAAACAGCCAAACTTTTCCCGTAGCCCCGGCGCAAATTCAATCCCTTCTTCAATGATCCGCTCGGCATCCTCCTGACGCCCCAGTTCAAAATAGCAATCGCTCAAAATATGGCAGGCGTTGACATGTCTGGAAATCCGCCGCTTTGTCTCAGCGGTTCCGTCATCCACCAGCTCTCTAATCATCTCCAGCCACCGCTCCAAAAACGGTCTTGCCTCCTCATAACGGTCAAGCTGATACAATAGACGCCCATACAAATTGCAGTAGCCATAGCTTTGCTCCTCTAACGGCACGTCGTCCGCCAGCATCTCCACTGCTTCCTCTGCCCGTTCGTTCTGGAACAGACACCAGCCCAGCTCCAATTTCAGTTCCTCTCCCGGAAAATGCGGATCCTCCTCTCCGCGCGCCAGCTTTTCCCGGAATTCCGGAATCAATCCTTCGTTCGCTTCCTGTAAAAAGCCCATCAGTTCTTCATTCTGACCGTCTATCTCCAGCAGTTCCATCATCCGTTCCCTGGCTTCATAGTACTGCTTTTCTCCCATTTCATAACGCACCATATCATACTTTGCCTGGTAATGCTCCGGATAACGCTCTAAAATAGACTGCCAAATTTCCTTTGCCTTTTCCTTTTCTCCTGCTTCCCAGTTTGCCTCCCCGGCATACAGTTCGATATAAGACTGACCCGGATAGCGCTCCATCAAGTCCTCTGCCAAACGGACTGCGACCTGCGCCATACTCTCGGATTCCGGCAGACCCGCCTTTGCTGCCACCAGATAGAGACGTACCCGCTCTACATCCTCAAACGGATGGTACACCTCATAAGCTGCCAAATCGTTTAGCTCCTGCATACACTCGGAGCCAGAGCCACCCTCAGCCTCTCCGGCATCAATTTTCCGCTTGACGTTTAAGTAGCCGTTGATATAGGCATCGCCGTCATCCTCTTCCTCCTCCGGCTTTTCTTCATCGGATCTCTTCTCCACAGAATCCCGCTTTTCAAACAAATCATAAGGGATAAATGTTTCGTTTTCTATATAATAGATCACATAGTCGATAAAATTGATCGGATACTGCTGAATCAATGCCTCCCGGTTCTCCCGAATCTCAAACACCTCGTCTAACAGCTTCCAGACCTCATGCGGAATCTGCACATGATCCATCAAAAACACCAGCATCTTTTCCCGTGCTTCCATCGAAGTATCCAATTCCTCGCACACCGGATCAGAAAGCAGTTCCTGCCAGCTTTTGATATCGCCCCTGGCATATACATTGCGGTAATGCTCTTCAACACGATCGATCCACAGATCGACCTCATCCTTTTCCCCCGCGTCCTCTTCTCCCTCTTTTTCATCGGACTGTGCCGCAAAACGGAGCGCTTCTTCATACGCCTGGCGCAGCCGCTTAAATCCTTCCGGATCGTCCTCCGGATTCGTCTTTTTTAACAGCACCCGATACGCCGCCCGAATGCTGTCTTCGTCCTTGGTTTCTTCTATCTCAAGAATATGAAATATCTGCTTTTTTTCCATACCGCTTGCTTCCTTTCTATGTTCTACACAATGTTTAATCAAG
>CAJUFW010000184.1 GCA_910585655.1 uncultured Lachnospiraceae bacterium | reverse complement strand
CGGGCGGGATGCGCACTCGCGCGCATGGAAGATGTTGCCGGGCAGGATACTGGGGAGATGGAGAGAGAAAGGAGAGGGTGTAAGATGAAAGATATCAAAATATCTCAAAAATCTAGGAAGTTTGTCATGCTGCTGGCTTGTACATTGGGGGTTGCCCTGATTCTGGCAGGTTTGTTGCCGGATAGGAGCATAGTGGTGGCAGCCAGTCAGACAGAGGATTTTTACATCGTAGACGGAGAACTGTTGTCCTATTCGGGGAAAGCTACAAAAGTGACGATCCCAAAAGAAGTGAAGAAGATCGGGGCGGGAGCTTTTACGGGCAATCAAAAAATAACACAGGTGATCATTCCGGATACTGTTAAGGAGGTAGGGGAAAAGGCTTTTGCAGATTGTTCCGCTTTAAAGACCGTACGAATCGGGAAGGGAATAGGAAAAATTCCTTTTAAAGCCTTTTATCAGTGTGATACTCTGTCCTCTGTAACGTTGTCGGAGGGGATTACGTCGATTGGAGAATCTGCGTTTGAATATTGCTATAGTTTAAAAAATATTACCATTCCGGCTTCCGTAAAAACGATCGGTATTCGTTCTTTTAGCGGAAATTATGCGTTAAAGACTGTGACCTTTGCCAAAGGGAGCAAGTTAAACTGGATTTCCCGCTATGCGTTTGCTTATTGCTATCAATTGACGACGATGAAATTGCCGGAAACGCTGACGCATATCGGGCTTAGAAGTTTTTACTATGACTATAAGCTAAAAAGTATTAACATTCCGAACGGAGTTACCGTGATTCCGCAGGAAGCTTTTTATAGCTGTGATGCGCTGACAAAAATTACGCTGCCGGATTCCGTGACGACGATTGAAAGCAACGCGTTTGCTTATTCAGAGTCCTTGGCTACCGTTACGATGTCAAAGAATCTGAAGGTGTTAGAAAGCGGCGCCTTTCGCTACTGCCGGAAGCTAAAAAAAATAGATTTGCCGGAGACGCTTTATCAGATAGGAGATTCTGCCTTTGCCGGATGCAAGGCTTTGACGGAGATTGTGTTGCCGGAGCATCTGACAGAAATTCCGGCATACTGTTTCCAAAGCTGTACGAAGCTAAAAAAGATAACGATTCCGGATTCGGTTGAGGTAATTCGGATGTATGCGTTTTCCGGATGCAAAGCTTTGACCAGTCAGCCGCTTCCGGCTTCTTTGCAAAAGCTGGAAAAAGGGGTATATCAAGGCTGCGGTTTTACGGAGGCGGAGCTTCCTGCCATCGTGGAATATGAAGGCGCTTATCTGTTCCATAACTGTACGGCTTTAAAACAAGTAACGCTGGCAGAGGGAGTAGAAGAGCTGGGGACAGCAATGTTTATGAATTGCCGTAGTCTGACAGAAATTGATATTCCGGAGTCGGTATCGGTGTTGGGAGACGAAGTATTTTCCGGCTGTACCGGGTTAAAAGAGGTTATGTTAGGTAAAAATATCGAATCCATCGGCAGCGCTTGTTTCTTTGGAGCATCCTCACTAAAGAGTCTGATTTTGCCGGAGGATTTGACCAAAGTGCCGGATTCCCTTTGCCGGGAATGTTTTAACCTGAAAAGTATGGCGATTCCAGAGGGAGTTGTCGAGATTGGCGAAGCAGCTTTCCGGGACTGCAAGGGACTGGCAAAAGTAACGATTCCAAAGACGGTTAAGAGGATTGGAGACAGAGCATTTTATGGCTGTACTCCGTTAAAAACTATTAAACTGCCGTCTGCTACAACAAATATCGGGCTGTATGCGTTTTCCGGAACAAAATGGATCGTTGGGCAGGAAAAAGACGGAATGGTGATTACCAACAACGGTGTTCTGGTAAAGTATACCGGAAAACAGGCGGTGCTGGAGCTGCCGGAGGGGATTCGGGCGATTGCGGACGGCGTATTCTGGAGAAACTCTACCATACAGGAAATTGTCTTGCCGGAAGGTGTGGAAAGAATCGGGAGTTATGTGTTTTATTATTGCAAAAATCTAAGGAAAGTGGATCTGCCGGATTCCTTAAAGCTGATCGGAAACTATGCGTTTTATAGCTGTGAGGAATTAGAAAATCTCTATTTCCCTGCACAGTTGCGCACCATCGGTCGAAGTGCTTTTTACGGCTGCAATAACCTGACGGAAGTGATATTGGCAGAGAATCTGGAAAAGGTGGGAAGCTATGCGTTTGCCTGGTGCCAGAACCTGAAAGATGTTTACCTGCCGGCGACGTTGACGAAAATTCCGGACGAACTGTTCGGCTACCAGAAGCCGACGGATCTGATCTTGCACTGCAAAGAAGGAAGCGCAGCGCATGAGTATGCCGTTCGTTTCGGCTATCAGGTAAAGCTGGAAACAGAAGAAACAGAAGTCGAATAAAACAAAAATAAAAGGAAAGGAACGTCATAGAAAAATCTTAAATGGCGTTCCTTTTTGATTGTCTGATTACAGCAATTAGACTATGGTCTTTGCTAAGGAGCCGCAGGAGTCAGCATCTGGTGGCAGACGCAAAAATTCAAGTCCAAGATTCGTTCCTTTTGCAATTGGTCAAAGTAAATTGTCAGCTTTCCGCCGGAGATTTTTTGAATCGTTCCAGCGCCGTAGGACTTATGAAGAATCCGCGCACCCGGCTTTAGCTCAGAAAGGGAAAGCTTCATTTCCCCTACAAAGCGGGACGGTGTTTGCGGTTTGCCAAACAGAGATTTGATCGTGATAACATATAAATACTGTTTGGCGCGGGTAAGCGCTACATAAAAGAGACGACGTTCTTCCTCTAGCTCTTCTTCCTTGAGCGCTTTTTTATAAGGAGTGACGCCTTCTATAGCATCCGGCAGGAATACCGCCTGATATTCCAGACCTTTGCTGGCGTGCATAGTAGAAAGGCTGACGGCTTCGGGAGGAGTAACACCCTGGCGGGCGGATTTTTGCCCGTTTTGGCGTTGTTTGCGTAATTCCTCTGCATATTCGTTAATATGCTGTTTTAGTGAAGAGAGAGAGGAAAAGGATTTGACGGCATCTTGCAGCTCGTCGATTTGAGCAGTCAAATCTTCCAAGGAAATTCGTCTGAATTCCGAATAGGATTTTAAAAAATCATCGTAGCCGATTACATGGCGGATATAATGGATTCCGGCATATGGATCGAGTGTGGAGAGCTGGCGTAAATCCAACTCCAGTTTGTCAAGCCGATCTGCCATCCAGTTTTTATCCGGGAAGCTGGCTTTCCAAAGAGCAATGTAACGGGTAATCAAAGAGGCGGGCTTCCTAGCATTTCTATGGAAATCGTTTGGAAGCATGTTTGGGGAGACCGGCGATAACAAACGTTGGATATCCGGCAAACTTTCCCGTGTGAGATAACGGTTCGGACGGTTCATAATATCCAAAAACAGCGAACGGAGTTCGGAAAGCTCTTCGATGGTAACATGCTCCGGCTCCGGTCGCATCCGACAAAGCCTGGCAAGCTGCAGATAGGAGAGAACGTTTCGGCTGATCCAATGCTCGTACAGATTAGGAATCGCCTCGCGGGAGGTAAAGGGAATGTTGTATGCCATCAAGGTTTCTGCCATAGAACGTGCTTCCAGATTGGTGCGGTAGAGTACCGCAATCTGAGGTAGCGGAACGCCTTTTTGCTTTAAGGCTAAGATTTCTTTGGCGATAGCATGATTTTCTGCTTTGCGATCCGGAAATTCGAGATAGGAGGGAAGCGGTCCTTTTTTACCGCCGGCTGCCTGAATCTGCTTGGGAAAGCGCTTATGGTTGTTGACAATTACACGCCCGGCAGCGGTCAGGATATGTTCGGTGGAACGGTAATTTCGATCCAGTAAAACCTGTTTGGCGTCTGGAAAATCGTCCGGAAACTGCAACATGATTTCCGGTTTGGCTCCGCGAAAGCGGTAGATACTCTGATCGTCGTCGCCGACGATAAAAAGATTATTTTCCGGCGCCGCCAACTTTCGGATCAGGCTATATTGAAGCTGATTGATATCCTGAAATTCGTCGATTAAAATGTAGCGGCATCGTTTCTGCCAGGCGGAGAGGATATCTTCTCTTGCTAAAAACAGTTCCTTACACAAAAGCATCATGTCATCAAAATCAATCAGATGCTGTTCCCGCAGGAAGGCATCATATGACTGGTAAAGTTGTTTAAACGTTTCCTCCGGGCAATTCATGGAATAGTAGTGATTCAGATCGATTTCTTCTGATTTTACAAGACTGATTTCGGATAAAATATCTTTGACAAAATCCTTTTCGTCTCCTGTTTCAAGCTGTAAACGGCTTACCTGCTCTCGTAAAAAGGTATGCTGCTGGTCTTCTCGTATGATCTGTTCCGGCTGGTAGCCGTAGGCGGCTCGTAAGATCAGAAAAAACAAAGAGTGAAAAGTAGAAAAGCGGACGCCACAAGAAGCCCCCATCAGACGGGTAAAACGCTCCCGCATTTCAATGGCAGCGGCTTTGGTAAAGGTAATCACCAGAACCTGTTCCGGTGGGATACCATATTCTTCAATGAGAGTACGGGTACGCCCGGTAATGACCATCGTCTTTCCGGAACCTGGTCCCGCTAAAACCATCATAGGACCATCCTTATGTGTAATAGCTCCAAGCTGGGCTGGTGTGTATTCCATATATGTTGTTATAGTTCCTTTCTGTATCCTTTTGTTTTTCTGTGCGCAGACACCAGATACAGGCTTACCAATACAAGGTGTTTGGGCTTTATGCCTGTCCGGATACCTGTGTTTGATGTCTGCGTGATGAACGAATAATGATTATTTTACCCGGGTGGAAAGTTTTTCTATTCCGATACGGATTCTTCGTAAGGACTCTTCTTTCCCTAAAATTTCCATGATTTCATACGCGCCGCCCGGCGTCATTTGTTTTCCGGAAACGGCGGTACGAACCGGCCACAATCCCTGTCCGTTTTTGATTCCTTTTTCTGCAATGTAACCCATCAGAAGCGCTTCGATACCATTGCGGCTATAGTCGTCTGTAGCTTCTAGGCGCGGCAGCAGATCCGTCAGTACGGCAAGGGAGCTTTCAGCAGTCGTTTTCATTTTTTTATGAGTATACATCGCGATATCATAGTCCGGAAGTTCCTCAAAAAAGTCGATATGGGCAGCGATATCCGGATAAGTCTCGATCCGGGTTTTTACTAATTCCGCAATTTTTCTGGTATCCAGATTCTTTTTCACGACCTCTTTGACATAAGGAAGCGCCTGCTCATAGTACGCTTCAAAATCCATAGCCTTGATATATTCACCGTTCATCCAACGGAGCTTTGTCATATCAAAAACTGCCGGAGATTTGCTGATATGGCGGTAGTCAAACTGATCGATTAACTCCTGCAAAGTAAAAATCTCCTGATTGCTTTCCGGACTCCAGCCAAGCAGAGCAATAAAATTGACAATCGCCTCCGAAACAAAGCCCTGCTCAATCAAATCCTCGTAAGAAGAATGCCCGCTTCGCTTGGAAAGCTTCTGATGCTCTTCGTTGGTAATTAACGGGCAATGAATGTATACCGGCGGCTCCCAGCCAAAAGCAGCATAAAGGCGGTTGTATTTCGGAGTAGAGGAAAGGTACTCGTTGCCGCGGATGACATGAGTAATGCCCATCAGATGGTCGTCTACCACATTGGCAAAATTGTAAGTCGGGAAGCCGTCGGATTTGATCAGAATCATATCGTCAAGCTCAGCGTTTTCCACCGTAATTTCTCCGTATACCTCATCGATAAAAGAGGTTGTCCCTTCTCTTGGTACATTTTGACGGATTACATAAGGTTTGCCGGCGGCTAGATTTGCTTCGATTTCCTCCTTGGAAAGCGAGAGGCAATGTTTGTCATAGACCATGATTTCTTTTCCGGCAACCTCGGTTCGCAGACTCTCCAAACGCTCCTTATCGCAGAAACAGTAATATGCCTCTCCAGCCTCGATTAGCTTTTTGGCATACTCTAAATAGATACCGGATTTCTGGCGGTCACTTTGTACATATGGACCAAAACCGCCGTCTTTATCCGGTCCTTCGTCATGCAGCAGTCCGGTCTTTGCCATGGTGCGGTAAATAATTTCTAAAGCGCCTTCGACAAACCGCTCCTGATCGGTATCTTCAATCCTTAAAATAAAATCGCCCCCGGCATGTTTGGCAATCAAATATTCATATAAGGCAGTACGCAGATTGCCTACGTGCATCCGCCCGGTTGGGCTTGGGGCGAAACGTGTCCTGACTCGGTTCATAATAAAACTTCCTTCCTGATAATTTATCGTGATACTGGTTTCTCTTTATTCTTCTTCCATCATCGAATCAAACTCGGCATCGTCTAGGAGCATATCAAATACATCTGTAACGGCTTCATATTCTTCATCGTCCTCAATACCTTCTAAGTGAAATTCTTCACTGCCTACCGGAACAAAACGGTAGAGGAAAATATCAGACAATTCGTCGCTTAACGGGAGCAGTGCAATATACTGCCGTTCTGCTTCGCCA
Source organism: uncultured Lachnospiraceae bacterium (assembly GCA_910585655.1). Taxonomy (GTDB): domain Bacteria; phylum Bacillota; class Clostridia; order Lachnospirales; family Lachnospiraceae; genus MGBC131033. The sequence continues at coordinate 202 of CAJUFW010000184.1, read as the reverse complement.
TCCGGTAGATTTTTAACAGGAAAAATCGCCAATACCTCACATTCGACTTCTGTTCCGTCGTCTAACGTCACTGGGAGAAGCATTGGTTCTTCTAATTCTTCACTTTCATATTCGTTGTTTTTATAAATCCGGCTCATTCTCTCACCTAGCCTTTCTATGTGGTTATGTTACCAGAAAAATGTAACAGATTTTTGGGAAAACT
>CAJUFW010000183.1:6172-6687 GCA_910585655.1 uncultured Lachnospiraceae bacterium | reverse complement strand
GTTGGTTAATACAATACTTCTTCCACAATTATAATATTTGGCGCCTGCAAACGCCTCTTGTACTGCTTTATTACCTACCGGATGCGTATAATATTTACATTGTATTCCGTAGCGTTTTCCCCTTCTGCTGGCGATAATATCAATTCCCTGATCGCCGCTTCCTCTCGTAACCGTAACTCCAAAAAAGCCTTTCTTTCTTAACAATTTGGCACAGTAATATTCATATTGATGTCCGTCCATCGGCAAACCTCCTTCGCCTCCTTTGTATCCATGCTGTAAAACCCAAAAGGTTTGCAGGTATTATACCATAAATATACAAAAAATGCCACCTGGTTCGGGAAACAAACGGCATTTTTATTTTAATCCGTCTGCTTTCCCTGACCGATGACATTCTCCACACACTATAACCCTTTATGTTCCGGCTCCTGCAGGCTCTCCCCTTCCCACAGAAGCCGTTGTATCCGTTCTTGAGATCGGAAGAGCACACGTCTGAACTCCAGTCACATTACTCGATC
>CAJUFW010000183.1:2644-6162 GCA_910585655.1 uncultured Lachnospiraceae bacterium | reverse complement strand
GTATCCGTTCTTGAGTACCCTTTTCGCTTTTAGAGCTTCTAGCCTTGGTTTTGGCGGTTGATATAATTGACCAGACCGCCCGCCTTGATAATTCCCTGCATAAACTCCGGAAACGCCTGTCCCTCATAAGACTTTCCGGTCGTTTTATCTGTAATAACTCCACTGTCAAAATCAATTTCCACTTCGTCGCCTGCAGCGATTTCCGCAGCCGCCTCCGGGCATTCAATGATTGGCAGACCAATGTTAATCGAATTCCGATAAAAAATTCGAGCAAACGTATCTGCAATCACACAGCTAATCCCGGCTGCCTTAATAGCAATCGGCGCATGTTCCCTGGAAGAACCGCAGCCGAAATTCCGCCCGGCTACCATAATATCTCCCTCTTTTACCCTGGAAACAAATTCCGTGTCTACGTCAATCATACACTTTGCCGCCAGCTCCTTTGGATCAAAGGAATTTAAGTATCTGGCAGGGATGATTACATCCGTATCAATATTGTCACCGTACTTATGTACGCTTCCCTGAGCTTTCATGATTTTTCACCTCTTATTTTAAGTTCCGTATCGCCCCTTCCAGTACCTTTCCCTAGCAGAGTAATTTATGTTCGCGCGAAGCGCTCTCATAAATTCTCTGAGGTACTTCTCGGGGCGATACTGTTTTTTAGTTCCGTCTCTTCACTTCGAGCCGGGCTATGCCCGGCTTCGCCCCTACAAAGGGGAGAAAATTTCTGCCGTAAAAAACGCGTCAGAAATTTCTCCCATGAGCCGAACTTTGTTCGGCTTGATTTCGTTACGAGACTGTTTTAAGTTCCGTATCGCCTCGGTTTTATAATCCTAATTCTGCCGGACCGCTGATTTTTCCGGTTACGGCGCTTGCTGCGGCTACTGCCGGGCTGGCGAGGTAGACTTCGCTTTCCACGTGTCCCATTCTGCCTACGAAGTTCCGGTTCGTGGTAGAAACAGCCCGTTCGCCTGCTGCAAGAATGCCCATATGCCCGCCCAAGCATGGTCCGCAGGTCGGCGTGCTGACGATGGCTCCGGCTTCGATGAAAATTTTCAGCAGTCCTTCCTCTAAAGCCTGCAAATAGACTGCCTGGGTAGCAGGAATGACAATCACTCGCAGTCCCTTTGCTACCTTTCGTCCCTTTAAGACTTTGGCAGCCGCCCGCATATCGTCAATCCGTCCATTGGTACAGGAGCCGATGACTACCTGCTGAATCGGCACTTCTCCTACTTCCTCAATCGTCCTGGTATTTTCCGGCAAATGTGGAAATGCCACGGTTGGCTTTAAGTCTGCCAGATCAATCACATAGGTTTCGTCATATACGGCATCGGCGTCCGGTTCGTATACCTGATATTCCCCGGAACCATGCTCTTTCATATAAGCAATGGTCTTTTCATCTACCGGGAAGATCCCGTTCTTTGCTCCTGCCTCAATCGCCATATTCGCCATAGAGAAGCGGTCGTCCATGCTTAGATTTGCCACTCCGTCTCCGCAAAATTCCATTGATTTATAGCGGGCGCCGTCTACTCCGATTTTACCGATGATATGTAAGATAATATCCTTACCCGACACCCATGGAGCCGGCTTCCCGACCAGTTCAAATTTTAAAGCAGCCGGTACCTTAAACCATGCCTTTCCCGTCGCCATACCAGCCGCCATGTCTGTGCTTCCTACTCCTGTAGAAAAAGCCCCCAGCGCCCCATACGTACAAGTATGGGAATCGGCGCCGATTACGGCATCCCCTGCTGCCACCAGACCCTGTTCCGGCAAAAGCGCATGTTCGATCCCCATTTCCCCGATTTCAAAATAATGTGTGATTTCGTTTTCTTTGGCAAAATTCCTCATACACATACAATTTTCTGCCGATTTGATGTCTTTATTTGGGGTAAAATGATCCGGCACCAAGGCAATTTTATCCTTGTCAAAAACTCCTTCTGCTTTCATCTTTTCCATCTCTTTAATCGCAACCGGAGCCGTCACGTCATTGCCCAGCACCATATCCAGCGTAGCTTCTATGAGCTGCCCCGCTTCTACACACTCTAATCCTGCATGTGCCGCAAGGATTTTCTGTGTCATTGTCATACCCATTGTTCATCCCTCCGATTTTACATCCTCTCAATTCCACTTTGTGAATTTCTGTTTCATGCTTGCCATTATAGCATAGTGTCTGTTATAATTGAAATACATGTTAAGAATACTAACTATGAATTATAGTTATAATATCTCATTTTTAATTCATATCGAAAGGGGTTTTTTTATGGAATTGACCGCAAATGTCACACTTTATCCTATCTTTCAGGCTGTCGCCAGAACCGGTAATATTTCCAAAGCGGCGGAAGAACTTTATATCAGTCAGCCAGCCGTCAGTAAAGCGATTCGACGATTGGAGGAAAACCTTGGCAGCAAACTGTTTCACCGCAGTTCCAGAGGCGTTTCTCTCACGGATTCCGGAAAGCTCCTTTATGAGCATACCAATATGGCTTTTTTAGAACTTGCCAGAGGAGAAGAACGTCTCCGGCATATACAGCAGCTAGGAGTCGGTCATATTCGTATTGGAGTTTCTACCACGCTTTGTAAGTATCTGCTTCTGCCCTGTCTCAAAGCATTTACCGAGCAGCATCCCCATATCCGTATCAGCATCCAATGCCAGTCCACCTATCAGACCATGGCGCTCTTACACAGCCAAAAGGTAGATATCGGCTTGATCGGAGAGCCGGAACAGCTTGGCAGCCTTGCTTTTGAGAGAATTGGAGAAATTGACGATATCCTTGTCGCTACTCCGTCCTATCTGAAAAATCTGCTGGAACGGGAACCGGATATTCCCAAAAACCCTTCCGCCGCACAGCTCCTTCCCTATGCCAACCTGATGCTTTTAGATGAGGAAAATATTTCCAGGCATTATATTGATACCTATTTCCGACGCTATAACATGAAAACCGGTACGATTTTAGAGGTCAGTACCATGGATCTGCTGATTGAATTTGCCCGTATCGGACTAGGCATCGCCTGTGTGATTGGTCGCTTTGTACAGGAGGATTTAAACGAGGGCAGATTGGTTCCTCTCTCGGTAGCCGTCCCTGCCGAAAAAAGAAAAGTGGGCTTTTCCTTTTTTAAAGAACGCCCACTTTCTGATTCGGCAAACCAGTTTTTAACCTTTTGCCGCAATTTTTTTCTTTCCTGATACGAGTGCGAATACGATGCCCTCTTTACTCCTCTATATACGGACGCAGATTTTTTAAAATCTGCCAATACGCATTCGGATACATATGTAAGCCCTCGGTGGAATATTCCTGTTTCAGATTGCCGTCTGCATCCTTTAAGCCGTCGTTGACGTTGATAAAACGGAGCCCCATCTCCACTGCCATCGCTTCGACGGCTTTATTCGCCTGCTCAATCGCCTAGTTTGTCCGGGTAAGAAACAAATCGGTATGCCGCTCCTTTGGCAGCCCGAATTCGTCTACGGTATTGACCAGATCGGAAGAGCGTCGTGTAGGGAAAGAGTGTGTCAGTACGTG
>CAJUFW010000183.1:0-2634 GCA_910585655.1 uncultured Lachnospiraceae bacterium | reverse complement strand
TTGGTTCCGATATTGATAAAAATTTTACGCGGTTTAAGACCAAAAATACATTCCTCTCTTGCATTCCATAAGTCCATCGTCTTATATCCGCCGATTCCACGGTTGTATACAACCGTCGTCAGACCCATACTCTGCGCCAGCTCGTTTAACGGAAAATGTTCCATCAGAGAAGAGCCTACCAACAGTACCTCTCCTTTTTTGGCATATTCGTTCATGATAGCGTATTTTTTCCGTAACTGTTCCTGCTGCTGTCTCATAAAAGACTGAAAAAAATCCATATCCGGCATGTCTGATTCCTCCTTTTTAACTCTCTATTGTTTTCTGCTCTGTCGTCTCATCTGCGCAGGCGTCATTCCGTAGCGTTCCTGAAATAAATGGTAAAAATATCCTTTGTTATGATAGCCGCAGGCAACTATGATTTCTTCAATTCTCCGGTCTGACTGACGTATTAACTCTTCCGCCTTACGCAAACGGACGCCCTGTAAATATTCCTGGTAGCTTAACCCCGAATATTCCCGAATCAGCCTGGAAAAATAATCCTCCTGAAACTGAAAACGTTTTACCAAATCCCCTAAGCTAATCTGCGCATAATGGGTTTCTATATAAAAAACTACCTCTTTATACAACATTTTTCTGTTATAATGGCTGTCTTCTTGCAGAAGCTGAATCGAATACTTTTCACAAAGCAGTTCTAAAAGCTGCAACGACAATCCACGGCAAACATATCGGCTTCCAATCCGATCTTCCTCTAAATGCTGTAAAATCTCTCCTAATAGACCGCAGATTTCATCCTCTTGTTCTGGCTGCGGTCGAAAATGCAGATATTGATAAGTCCGCTTCCGATTTAACAACGCCTCCAGCAAATGCCCTGCCATCTGCTCCCGTACCCGGATTTCTTCTAATGCTTCTTCTAAAATACTGTCACGGATACCCAAAAACAAATAGACTCCCCGACATCCGCCTACCTCGTCCTGATGAATACAGTTCCGATCGATCAAGCATAGTTCGCCTTTCTCAAAGCAAACCTCCCGCCCCTGGATTTGCTGGAACAATGCTCCTTCTGCTACATAAGCCAGTTCCAGATAATCGTGACTGTGCCGTTGCGTTCTGGCTACAAAGCCCGTATCCATACGACAGCCCCCCTTTTTGGAAGGCAACACTGCTACATACGCTTCCTCTACCGCCAACTCCCAGCAAATCGCAAATACTTCCAAAGGTCGGTTCCATTTTAAAAATTTTTTCACCTGAGGCGCTTCCGAAGCATATTCAGGGCAAAGAAGGCGTTCCTGCTCTCCTTTGGTCAGATGCCCCTCTGTCCTGACCGCTTCCTGGATACGGTCTAACAGGAGCTTTCCGCTGTTATGCTTCGTCAATCGCCCTTCCGATATCACGCCGCATATATTTATTTTCAAACCGCACCCATTCCGTCGCCTGATACGCATTGGCGCGTGCCGACTTCAAATCCGCGCCCGTGGCAGTTACTCCCAGGACACGTCCGCCTGCCGTTACGATCTGACCGTCCTTTTCGGCTGTTCCGGCATGAAACAAATAGTAACCGTCTTTGCCGAATTCCCCGCTGATTTCAATTGGATAGCCTTTCTCATACTGTTCCGGATAGCCGTCTGACGCCAGCACAACACAAACTGCCGCGTTATCCTCAAATTCCAACTCTATCTCGTCTAGTCTGCCGTCTATACAGGCTTCCATCACCTCGATCAAGTCGGATTTCATTCTCGGCAAAACGACCTGCGTTTCCGGATCTCCAAAACGAGCGTTGTATTCTAACACCTTTGGCCCATGTTCCGTCAGCATCAGCCCGACGAATAAAATCCCGACAAACTCCCGACCCTCTGCTTTCATCGCCGCCATAGTCGGACGGTAGATCTGCTCCTCGCAAAAAGCAGCGATCTCCGGCGTATAAAACGGGCTTGGAGAAAACGTCCCCATCCCTCCGGTATTCAAGCCCTGATCGCCGTCTTTTGCGCGTTTATGGTCTTGCGCGCTTGTCATCGGTCGAATCGTTGTCCCATCACAAAAGCACAGAACGGATACTTCCCGACCGCTTAAAAATTCTTCTACTACCATCCGGTTTCCGGCAGACCCAAACTTCCGATCCTCCATGATCTCCCGCACGCCTGCCTCCGCTTCTTCCTTCGTCTGGCAAATCAATACGCCCTTTCCAAGCGCAAGCCCGTCAGCTTTTAACACGATCGGAAACTGCGCGGTTTCCAAATAAGCAAGGGCATCCTTTGGTGAATCAAAGGTTTCAAAAGCGCCCGTTGGAATTCCGTATTTTTTCATTAAGTCCTTGGAAAAAGCCTTGGAACCTTCAATGATGGCAGCTTTTGCGCGAGGACCAAATACCCGCAGTCCCCGTTTTTCAAATACGTCTACTGCTCCTGCCACAAGTGGATCATCCGGACCGACAATCGTAACATCAATCCCTTCCTGTTCGGCAAAATCCGCTAGCTGCTCCAACTCCATCACCGGAATCGGTACACATTCGGCTATTTCCGCAATTCCGGCATTTCCCGGCGCACAGTAGAGCTTTTCCACCTTCGGGCTTTGCGCTGCCTTAAAGCAAATGAGATCGGAAGAGCGTCGTGTAGGGAAAGAGTGTGTCAGTACGTGTAG
>CAJUFW010000182.1 GCA_910585655.1 uncultured Lachnospiraceae bacterium | reverse complement strand
CTGGAGTTCAGACGTGTGCTCTTCCGATCTTAATTGAAAAAGTATTTTCTTTTTTTGAAAACGACCGAAGGGAATAGACAGGCAGCAAAACTTTTCTGCGTCGCTATTCTCTCTGGTACATAAGCCGTCCAAAGGCTTTCTAAAAAATAGCATGAAAAAACCGACTCTTTTTAGGAATCCTTCGTTTTAATATAGCGTTTTTTCCCGTTCTTGTCAACGGGGTGCTGCATGAGATGTCAAAAATCTGCATGAGATGCAGATCAGCAAAAGAGGAAGCCCCCAGGATGCACATTCAGCTCTATCCTTGCATATGAATTAGCTGACTTTGCTGTCATAGAATAACACTCCTACGGCGTCGTATTCCGTTTTCATTTATTCTTTTTCCATGCGGTGTGCTGGTATTTGGGCTTGCAGGGGTTCAGGCGGCATATTAAGGTCTTTTTGAGATAATCAACCATTTTCAATAACAACACAGATTAAAATCAGAAATAAAATCGGAAAAATATAGAAAATAGCAGAAAGAAAAGACAGCGGATGCAACACTTTTTATAAAATGTTGCATCCGCTGTTCTATGTTATATATCGGCTGCTGTTTTTATTTCTTTAGAGTCATTTTATACTTTTTTGAAATTTTTATCTTAAAGTGCGTGAAGCCGCATTTATTCAGGTTTTTTCTATCTTATGTATCCCTATAAAAAAGTTTGTGATGAAGAAGGAGAAGCGAAACAGGATATCAGAATGAAACTAAGTGAATCGTACAAAAATCTATTTTTTCACTAAGAATTTAAGAAGCAGGACTTTAAAAAATCCTTATTTTATGCGCTTTTGCGGATGAATGCAACATTTTATAAAAAGTGTTGCATGACAACTTTTGTAAAAGGAAGGAGGCTTTTCATGCTGAACCTTACGGTAAAGCCGGGAGAATACTTTGTCATTGGAGAGGATATCCGGGTGATTTTTGCAGGCGGTACGGCTAACAACGCCAGAGTCATGATCGATGCGCCGAGAAGCTACAACATTGTTCGCGGAAAGGTACTAGAGCAGTCGGAAGAGGGAAGCTACTATGTAGAGCCAGAGATTCCAAAGGAACGGCTAAAAAGCTTTCAACGGCAGCAGAAGAGACAGAGACAGCAAGCAGAACAAAAACGTCGGGAACAAAAACAGCAGGAAATATCGGCTGTATAGCGTTTGCAAAGTAAGAGCAATACGAAGTTGTAATAGTAGTTGGTAATATGCAGTACAATATCCGCCTGTCAATATCTGTACGGAGATATTAGGAAAGCCGCTTACAAAGCAGGAGTTTCCAGACCGGAGGGCATATCGGTACGGGGTATGCAGGGATGAGGTAGTGCTTATTATAAAGAAGCGTGTCCTGGACTCCTTATAAAAGGAAGAAAGGGCAAAGACAAGAAAGCAGGAACGGATTCCTGAACAATTTAAACACATGGAGGTAAGATTATGATTATTCAACACAACATGCCAGCGGCAAACACAAACAGACAGTTAGGGATTACGAATGGTAATCTGCAAAAATCTACAGAAAAGCTTTCTTCCGGGTATCGGATTAACCGTGCGGGCGATGACGCAGCAGGACTTTCCATTTCCGAAAAAATGCGTGGGCAGATTCGTGGTTTGAATCAGGCTTCTACTAATGCGCAGGATGGTATTTCCATGATTCAGACGGCAGAAGGTGCTATGAACGAACTCCATTCTGTGGTACAGAGAATGAGAGAACTGACGGTTCAGGCTGCAAATGATACAAACGTAGCAGAAGATAGAATGGCAATTCAATCGGAAATTAAGCAGTTGTCAGAGGAAATTGATCGTATTGCACAAAGCACAGAATTTAACACGATGAAGCTATTAAATGGAGATTATAGCGAGGATGGAGAACGTGGAAAGCTGACTCTTCAGGTTGGCGCTAATAACAGTAGTACAGATGTATTAGACGATGGAGATCAAGTAATTAAATTTAGCTTGAATGCTATGACTACTGATGTAATTGGCGGGGAAACCGGAACAGTATCTGCATTATTTATGCTTACAATTGACGATGCAACAGGTTTTGAAGACGCTGACATAGCAGCTTCTATAGCAGCAGATTTGGACATTTTAGATGAAGCATTAAAGTATGTTTCTGATGAACGTTCTAAATTGGGTGCTATTCAGAATCGTTTGGAACATACCATTGCTAATACAGATAATACCGCTGAAAATCTGCAGGCAGCAGAATCCCGTATCCGTGACGTAGATATGGCAGAGCAGATGGTAGATTACAGCAAGGACACTATCCTTCAGCAGGCAGCGCAGTCTATGCTGGCTCAGGCAAATCAGCAGACACAGGGTGTTCTGGCGCTTCTTCAGTAAGCAATTTGTCTGAAAAGGGACAGGGTTATTCTAAGACACAACACATACAAAAAATGGGGAGCTTCCGGAAAGGAGGCTCCTTATTTGATTTGACAGAACTTGTCGGTTGCCAGGTTATCTATTTCTGTAGATGGTAAGGCTTGCCTGTTTCGATTGGTTCCAAATCATTCACTCTTGATAGTAGCCATAACAAAAAATAAAAATCCAATTATGTAGTTTTCTGCCTCTTCTTGGAACAGTGTCACAGCAGGAATCAAAAGAATGATGAAGGACGGGCGTATAAATTTGTAAAAAATGGTGTAAAATTCTTGACAGAAGAAGGAATAAGTGCTACACTGATATGGCATGTCAAAAACGATGTGTTTTTGCTGCAAAAGGAAAATGAATGACAGGAGGTGAAAATTAATGCCAACTTTTAATCAGCTAGTGAGAAAGGGCAGACAAACGGTAGAAAAGAAGTCAACGGCACCTGCGTTGCAGAAGGGCTTTAACTCTCTGCATAAGCGTGCGACTGACATTTCCTCTCCACAGAAGAGAGGCGTTTGTACCGCGGTAAGAACTGCTACTCCGAAGAAGCCGAACTCCGCTTTAAGAAAGATTGCCAGAGTACGTCTTTCCAATGGTATCGAAGTGACGAGCTATATTCCGGGTGAAGGTCACAACCTTCAGGAGCATAGCGTTGTCCTGATCCGTGGCGGCAGAGTAAAGGACCTTCCAGGTACCAGATATCATATCGTTAGAGGTACTCTTGATACCGCAGGCGTTGCCAAGAGAAGGCAGGCCCGTTCTAAGTACGGCGCAAAGAGACCGAAGGACGCAAAATAAAAAATAAGCGAATGTAACGATATGGAGAGTATTCTAAGATTAAAAGTGCCGGATTAATTTTTACCTGTTAAAAATAGACGTGTAGAGTTAAACGGAACACGAACACAGCTTTGTATGGTTGTGAGTACCTTAGAATCCTGCTATCAGTATTCTGTTCAAGGAGGGAAGAACCGTGCCACGTAAGGGACATATTCAAAAGAGAGATGTGCTGCCGGATCCGGTTTATAACAGCAAGCTTGTTACCAAGCTGATCAACAACATCATGCTGGATGGTAAGAAGGGTGTTGCGGAAAAAATCGTATACGGTGCGTTTGAGAGAGTTGCCGAAAAGACCGGTAAGGACGCAGTAGAGGCATTTGAGGAAGCAATGAACAACATTATGCCTGTCCTGGAGGTAAAGGCAAGACGTCTCGGCGGCGCTACCTATCAGGTGCCGATTGAAGTAAGACCGGAAAGAAGGCAGGCGTTGGCGCTCCGCTGGATTACTATTTACTCTCGTAAGAGAGGGGAGAAGACCCAGGAGGAACGTCTGGCAAATGAAATCATGGATGCGATCAACAATACAGGCGCGTCTGTGAAGAAGAAAGAAGACATGCACAAGATGGCTGAGGCAAATAAAGCATTTGCTCACTATCGTTGGTAATAGGAAAAGACAGCAAAACTCCGGACAGGAGGCAGCTGGAATGACGGACGCATCTTTTTAGCGGTCGGAATTTAAGCTTTAAGAAGTCTCATGGGAGGAATTTTGCGGAACTAAAATAGGAGGAGTAACCTTGGCTGGAAGAGAATATCCGTTAGAGAGAACCAGGAACATCGGTATCATGGCGCATATCGATGCAGGTAAGACCACTCTGACCGAGCGTATCTTATACTACACTGGTGTAAATTATAAAATCGGTGATACTCACGAAGGTACTGCTACCATGGACTGGATGGAACAGGAGCAGGAAAGAGGTATTACCATTACTTCTGCGGCTACGACCTGCCACTGGACTCCACAGGATCACTGCAAAGAAAAGGAAGGCGCAGAGGAGTACCGGATCAATATCATTGACACTCCTGGGCATGTGGACTTTACTGTAGAAGTAGAGCGTTCCCTGCGTGTTTTGGATGGTGCAGTGGGCGTATTCTGTGCGAAGGGCGGCGTTGAGCCTCAGTCTGAAAATGTATGGCGTCAGGCTGACACCTACAATGTACCAAGAATGGCATTTATCAATAAGATGGATATACTGGGCGCTAATTTTTATGGCGCTGTAGATCAGATTAGAACCAGACTTGGAAAAAATGCAATCTGTCTCCAATTGCCGATCGGCAAGGAAGACGAATTTAAAGGAATCATTGATCTGTTTGAGATGGAAGCCTACATTTACAACGATGAAAAGGGCGAGGACATCTCTATCGTGCCGATTCCGGACGATATGAAGGATCAGGCGGACGAGTATCATACCGAGTTGGTAGAGAAAATCTGCGAGTTAGACGATGATTTGATGTTAAAGTATTTAGAGGGTGAAGAACCGACTGTAGAGGAGTTAAAAGCTGCTCTGCGGAAGGGAACCTGTGAATGTGCTGCTATCCCGGTATGTTGTGGTACGGCTTATCGGAATAAAGGAGTACAGAAGCTCTTAGATGCAGTTATTGATTTTATGCCGGCTCCAATCGACATTCCGGCTATCCAGGGTGTAGATGAGGACGGAAACGAAGTAGTAAGACATTCTTCTGACGAAGAGCCGTTTTCTGCGTTGGCATTTAAGATTATGGCAGATCCGTTTGTAGGAAAGCTGGCGTTCTTCCGTGTGTATTCCGGTACAATAAACTCCGGTTCTTATGTATTGAATGCGACGAAGAATAAAAAAGAGCGTGTCGGACGTATTTTGCAGATGCATGCGAATAAGCGTGCCGAGCTGGATAAAGTATATTCCGGTGATATCGCTGCGGCTGTCGGATTTAAGCTGACAACTACCGGTGATACCATCTGTGACGAACAGCATCCGGTTATTTTGGAGTCTATGGAGTTCCCGGAGCCGGTTATCGAGCTGGCTATCGAGCCAAAGACCAAAGCTGGGCAAGGAAAGATGGGCGAAGCGCTGGCAAAGCTGGCAGAAGAAGATCCGACTTTCCGCGCACACACCAATCAGGAAACCGGACAGACTATCATCGCAGGTATGGGCGAGCTGCATTTGGAGATTATTGTAGACCGTCTGCTGCGTGAATTTAAGGTAGAAGCCAATGTCGGCGCTCCTCAGGTTGCATATAAGGAGACCTTTACAAAGGCAGTCGATATTGACAGCAAGTATGCAAGACAGTCCGGTGGACGTGGACAGTATGGGCATTGTAAGGTTAAATTTGAGCCAATGGATCCGAATGGAGAGGAAATATTCAAATTCGAGTCTACCGTTGTCGGCGGTGCGATTCCAAAGGAATATATCCCAGCAGTCGGAGAAGGTATCGAAGAAGCTACCAAAGCTGGTATCCTTGGAGGATTCCCGGTACTTGGTGTTCGTGCAAACGTATACGATGGGTCTTACCATGAGGTAGACTCTAGTGAAATGGCGTTTCACATTGCAGGCTCTATGGCATTTAAAGAAGCCATGAAAAAAGGTAATCCGGTTCTGTTAGAGCCGATTATGAAGGTAGAAGTGACCATGCCGGAAGAATATATGGGCGACGTTATCGGCGATATCAACTCCCGTCGTGGTCGTATCGAAGGTATGGACGATATCGGCGGTGGCAAGATAGTACGTGGTTATGTACCGCTTGCTGAGATGTTCGGTTATTCTACCGACCTGCGTAGTAAGACACAGGGACGTGGAAACTACTCGATGTTCTTTGAGAAGTACGAGCAGGTTCCAAAATCTGTACAGGAAAAGGTGCTTGCTGCAAAAGCAAAGTAAATTTGCTTAGGCAAAGTAAATTCACTTATGCAAAGTAAATTTGCGTAGGTAAAATAATACAAAATCGTTGGAATTGTTAAATTCTGCTTGAAAATATTTCATAGATGAAATATAATGAGAGCATGTCAGGTGTTTTTCGTCAGGAAAGATACCAAAATAGAACAGAACATGATCCAAATTTAAAGGAGGAACATTAAAAATGGCAAAAGCTAAGTTCGAAAGAACAAAACCACATTGTAATATTGGTACCATCGGCCACGTTGACCATGGTAAAACTACTCTGACCGCTGCTATTACCAAGACTTTAAATACCAGACTTGGTACTGGCGAGGCTGTAGCCTTCGATATGATCGACAAGGCTCCGGAGGAGAGAGAAAGAGGTATCACCATTTCTACTGCTCACGTAGAGTACGAGACTGAAAAGAGACACTATGCACACGTTGACTGCCCAGGACATGCTGACTACGTTAAGAACATGATCACTGGTGCTGCTCAGATGGACGGCGCTATTCTGGTAGTAGCTGCTACTGACGGTGTTATGGCTCAGACCAAGGAGCATATCCTTCTGTCTCGTCAGGTAGGTGTTCCTTATATCGTTGTATTCATGAACAAGTGCGATATGGTAGACGATCCAGAGCTGTTAGAGC
>CAJUFW010000181.1:5417-6738 GCA_910585655.1 uncultured Lachnospiraceae bacterium | reverse complement strand
TCAAAAGCATGAGTTTTACCTTTTACGACTGCTGGAAATTAAAGGAGGTCGAGCTGCCGGAAAATCTGAAGAAGATTCAGTTTGGATTTGCAGGCTGTCCGCGTTTAAAGAAGGTAATCCTCCACGCGAAGCTAACGGATATCGATCTGTTTTCTTCGACTCTTCCGAAAAATGTTGTGCTTTATGTGGATCAGGGCTCGGCGGCAGAGCAGTATGCAAAGAAAGAAAAACTTCCGTATCAGTACAATGCGTCCGTGAAAACGTATATGGTAAAAAAAGGAGATAGCCTTTGGCAGATCGCGCAGAAGTATTTAGGGGATGGGAGCCGTTATCCGGAGATTGTAAAGCTGAATCAACTGGGAAAGAATGGAATCAGAGTAGGGCAGAAGATTAAGCTGCCAAAGAAATGATAAAAGCTGGCGTTAATTTCTGCCAAAGAAAAAAATCGTTGACATAAATCTTGACGCTGCGTATAATAATAGCAACGAGTAGCAATACTCAAAAAGCGGAGTACCCTACCATAAGTGGGAGCTAAAAAGTGAGGGGCTGGACTGTAAAGTCCAGCCTTTCGGTTTTTAAGGAGAATAACTATGAGTTTTTCGTTTTATACTGTCGAGACGGCATATTTCATCGAGCTGCTATTTTAAAACAGGCGGAAAAGCTCTACTATATGATTACAGAGGGAAAGGCTTGGGAGAATCTTGCAGACCGTTGTTGTAATTTCTCTCTTGACGAGAAGCTATGTATGGAATTTGGCAAAGAGTCTGTTCCATAGAAAAGGGGATGTTCTATTATTTTGAAGGTTATCGTGTTTGATTTGGGTGGAACCTTGATGGAGTATGTAGGAATGCCTTATTCTTGGGTGGATTTTTATGCCAAAGGGCTGGAATCCATTATTCAGAGGTTTCAATGTCGTGTTCCACAGGAAGCAGTGGAACACTCGCTTCAAATGCTAAAGGAATTTAATCCAAGGCTAAGCGGCAGGGAAGTGGAATATTCGGCAGAATATATTTTTACACAAATATTAGAATTATGGCATATGGAGGCTTTGATTCCTGACTGTATCGAAGCGTTTTGGAGCGGGCTACAGTTAAAGGCAGAACTTTATCCAGAGACTGTTTCTGTATTGCAAAGGCTTAAAAAAACAGGCTATAAGATAGCGGTTTTGACGGATTTACCTAATGCCATGCCAGAAGAAAGATTCAGGCAGGATATTTCAGAACTGTTGCCTTACTTGGATTGTTATGTTTCGTCGTCGATCGTAGGATACCGGAAGCCAAATAGTAGGGGATTGGAACTGATTGCGGAGCAGTTTGAAGTT
>CAJUFW010000181.1:0-5407 GCA_910585655.1 uncultured Lachnospiraceae bacterium | reverse complement strand
TCATTGGAGATGAGGAAAAAGACAGAGAAACAGCAGTTCGTGCGGATTGCGGCTTTATCTGGATACAACGGGGGGAAAAGAAGGAAGGTAGTATCCATAGTCTGCATGAATTATGGGAAGTGCTGGAATGAAGGGGAAAAAGAAAGGAACAAATGAGTGGAAGGAAGGGAGAGATTAAAATGCCAATGTCAAAAAAGGAACTGCAAAAGCGGTGGGCAGAAAAAGAAGCACAGATACAGAATATTGTTAAAAATCGAGATTGGAACGCTCTGTTTGCGATGGACGAGAATGGTGATTTTTCATGGACGTTAGAACAACTATTGTGGTCTTTTGTAACCAATAGAGTGGATGGGAATTTGGATATATCTAACCTAAGCCATACTCAAAGAGTACTTTTTTTAGTACTGGAATTGGAGAGCGCAACGCAGGCTGATGCGTTGCTTAATTTTTTTGAGGAGGGTTTTGCGATTTATGGTCGTGAAGCAGTACAGGCATTGGAAGAAGTAGGAGCATCTCAATGTGCTGCCGCTCTTAATGCAGTAGTTGATACTTTGCCGAATGGTATTTATCCAAAAGGAGATAAAGAATTTTGGGATTCTATTATGTCAGGAAAAAATTCTGATATATGGGACAGGGCAGATAGTGTTTTAGTGGATTATACAGATGGGTGCTTTTCTGATTTGTGTCGTACTTATGCAGAGGCACATCGAGATACGGTTCAGGTAGGTTGACAAAAAGTTATAGGAAGTGCTGGAAGGAAGGGGGGAATGATATGGAGAACAAAGGAATCCTCGCAGAAACGGAACGGTTAATTTTAAGAAGATACAAAGCCGAAGATATACAGGATTTGTTTGAGTATTTATCTGACGAAGAAGTTGTGAAATACGAACCATATAGACCGCTGACGTTTGAGGAAGCAAAGGAAAATCTGAAGTGGCGTATCAGTACGGAGGAAATGATTGCCGTGGAATTGAAAGTTTCCCACAAGATGATTGGAAATGTTTATCTGGGAAAGCGTGATTTTGAAGCGTTGGAACTAGGATATGTCTTTCATCGAACTTATTGGGGAAACGGTTATGCTGCTGAGAGCTGCAGCGCTTTAATCAGACAGGCATTTTCAAATGGCGTGCATAGGATATATGCAGAATGTGATCCTGATAATAAAAATTCGTGGAAGTTACTGGAAGCGTTAGGCTTTCAGAGGGAAGCCTATTTTAAGAAGAATGTATATTTTTGGAAAGATAAAAATGGAAAAGCGATTTGGAAGGATACTTATGTATATGCCAAGTTGAATGATAATGCGTAGACGGTAGGGCTTGAGGGGGATAAATTTATATCAAGGAGAATGTTAATGGATGTAAAACAGATAGTATTGGATTTATGTGCTATGAATAATGAACAGGAATGGTTTGAATTTAAGGAAAATTGGTTTCAGCCAGAAGCGTTGGGAGAGTATGTTTCTGCTTTATCAAATGCCGCAGCGTTTCATTATAAAAAATATGCTTATTTTTTATGGGGAATTGAAGATAAGAATCATAAAATAGTTGGGACAACATTCAACCAATATTGCGATTATAATAAAGAACCCTATCAGAATTATCTGGCACGAAATCTTTCGCCAAGTTTGAATTTTTCTTTTGAAGAAACCTGGATTCAGCAAAAAAGAGTTATCGTGCTGATTATACCTGCTGCCGTTGAAATACCTACTGCATTTAAGGAAAAGCGATATATACGAATTGGATCATCTAAATGCAATATCAAAGATTATCCTAAAAGGGAGATAGAACTGTTTAAGATACTTGATAGAAGAGCAGAGACTATAGAGATGATTCCAGCAAAATATCAAGATCTAACTTTTCAGAAATTGTTTGGATACTATGGGTCAAAGGGAATTGTTCTCAATAATAAAACTTTTATAAAAAATCTAGGGTTACGAAATGAAGAAGGACAATTTAATCTATTAGCGCAGCTTCTTTCAGATAACTCTCATTTTCCGCTTAGAGTATCTATATTTGAGGGAAAAACGAAAGGAACAAATTTATTTTCTGTCAGAGAGTTTGGAAATAATTGCCTTTTATACAGCTTGGACGAGCTATTACGATATGGTGATGTTCTAAATATCTTACAAGCAGATGAAACAGATCGGGTTGTGGAAAGGAAAGAAGTGCCACTGTTTGATAACAAGGCATTTCGAGAGGCAATCATTAATGCCGTTCTGCATAACAAATGGGTGGAAGGAAATGAACCTATGATTTCCGTTTTTTCTGACAGGATAGAAATTTTGTCAAGAGGCTCTTTACCGCCGACACAGACAATAGAAGGCTTTTATTTGGGAGAATCTATCCCTGTGAATGAGAAGCTGTCGGAGATATTTTTACAACTGCATATAAGTGAAAAATCAGGACGAGGAGTTCCTAAAATAACGGAAACGTATGGGAAAGAGGCATTTATCTTTAGGGAAAATTCCATAGTTGTATCAATTCCATTAAATAAAATCAAAAAGGTTGGGAATAAAGTTGGGAATAAAGTTGGGAATAAAAAGCCATTAAATGCAAGGAGAAAGAAAATTTTGACAGAAATGAGAGATAACCCTAATATAACAGCGGAAGAGCTTCGTAAGATTTTAGGGATTAGTAAAACAGCTATAGAAAATAATATTTCGTTTCTGCATGAAAATGGCTATATAGAAAGAGTTGGATCAAAAAAGGCAGGATATTGGAATGTACTTTAGTTGACAACAGCTCGTAGAAATGACTGGAAACGCTAGGCTTTCAGAGGGAAGCCTGTTTTAAGAAGAATGTATATTTTTGGAAAGATGAAAGCGGAAAAGCGATTTGGAAGGATACTTATGTATATGCCAAGTTGAATGATAATGCGTAGACGGTAGGGCTTGAGGGGGATAACTTTGGAAGAAAACGTATCAGTAATTGATTTGGGTGTGTTGGCAGAAAATCTATTTTTGGTGCATTATTGTCACCCAAATTGTAAACCATTTCAAAATATTATGAGATTACCAAAAAAGGAAGCATTTTTACTGGCGGAAAAGCTGGCAAAGGAAAATCCGGACACGACTGCCTTTTATCGTTTTGCGGATTTTTTAAATTATTATCCGCTCAGGTTGAAAACAGATCAGTATTTATATGATAATTTTTTTCGTCTTGGTGGAAAGCCAAAGGAAAAGCATCCATTATCCTTTGTATTGCAGGGATGTGATTACTTAGAACACTGGTTTGGAAATGGAATGACATATAAAATAAAATTGAGTGAAATTTCATCTGACAGCGTAAGTTTTTCTTTGGGAGATAGCTGCGCTCAATATGAGAAAACAGGAGAAATCCGGCAGCTTACAAAGGAGCAATTACTGGCGCAAATAAAGGATTTTAATGGTAATATAGAAAATTTTGTAAAAAATACAGCAAAACCGTATTCCTATATAGAGGCGCAACTTTGGGATGATATTGTTATTTTGGAACATAACCTTGACTAAAAGCCAGTTGCGGAAATTGGAAAGACGATAAAGCTACATAGCTGATAAACAAAGATACAGAAAACCGATAGATCCAAATGGCATCGGTATTCTGTATCCATGTTGCTGCTCTTAATTTATCCGCACAAAGGTAGTTCTTTGGCGGCAGGCTGTTCCTCTTCCGTAGACAGTACCAGAATTTCCTCAATTGTCACCTTAAAGATAACCGAAAGAATGACCAAATTGTCAATGCTTGGCAGGGCAGTTCCGTGCTGCCATTTGTAGATAGCCTGCGGCGTCTCAAAGCCGAAAATAATCTGCAGCTCCTTTACAGATAGGTCGTTTTGTTTCCGTAGCTTGATGATATTTTGCCTGGTTTTTGCCATATCGATCATTGGAAAATCAGACATAATGGGTTCTCTCCTTTCTCGATAGCCTCTGATGAAAACAGGAGGATGCCCAAATGGATGATGGTGTTTTAATCAGAAGCTTTAAAATTGTAAATTGGTTTCATAATATCCAAAATTTCAACGGATTCCTGAATCACGTCAATGATATCTTCCAGGGACTTATAGGCAAACGGCGCTTCGTCGAGGGTTGCTTCATTGACAGAGGTCGTATAAATACCCTGCATGGCGGCTTGGTAGTTCTCCAGGCTTAGCGTTTCTTTGGCTTTGGTACGAGACATGATTCTACCTGCGCCGTGTGGGGCGGAAAAATTCCATTCTGGGTTTCCTTTGCCGACGGCAAGGACGCTTCCGTCTCTCATGTTAATCGGAATCAGCACTTTTTCCCCTGCATGGGCGGCAATCGCCCCTTTCCGCAGGATCATTTCGTTTACATCAATGTAGTTATGAATCGTATGAAAACCAAGCGATCTGCGATCTGTCGGTGCGGTATCTGCAGATAAGGTATTTGCCAGTGGTGTATTTATCTGCGTAGCTGCTGTCTGCCCAGACTGCATGGTATCCTCTGGTGGAATGGCAGTAAGCCCGCTTCGTTTTAGTAAAATTTCTGCGATCAGTTCCCGATTCCGCAGGGCAAATTTCTGACAGATATCCACATCATGCAAATAATCTGCTAAGTAGCTTCCATAAACATAGCAAAGATCCTCCGGGATAAATAGTGGTTTGTTTTTCCAGTGCAGCTGCTTTAGAGCAGACTGGATTTCCTTTCTGCGTCCGGCTGCTTTATACTCGGCAATCAGAGCGTCCTTTTTCTTAAAATATTCCTCTTTGCCCTGGTGCAATTCAATGGCAAGTTTCTGGTAATACTCTGCTACCTGTTTTCCCAGATTTCGGCTGCCGGTATGGATCACCAGGTATTGTGTGCCGTCTGTAGCGCGGTCAATTTCGATAAAGTGGTTTCCACCGCCCAGTGTTCCCAGGCTTTTGGAGATCCATTTGGAATTTTTCAGGGAACGGTAACAGCGAAGTTCCGTTAAGTCGAACGGTTCTTGTCTGCCTTCCCATGCCTGCTTGCCGGAAGGAATAAAATGGCAGGCTTCGTCAAAACGCGGCAGATCGATTTCCTGCGTTCCCAGGTTGACGGTATACATGCCGCAGCCGATGTCCACACCGACAACATTCGGCACCGCCTTATCTCGAACTGTCATTGTTGTACCAATGGTGCAGCCTTTGCCTGCATGGACGTCTGGCATAATTCTCACTCTACAGCCTTCTGTAAAATCCTGATCGCACATTCGGCGGATTTGCTCAATGGCATCCTCTTCGATGATCGTGGCATAACAGAGCGCCGTCGCTTTCTGCCCTTTGATTTCTAACATATTTGCTACCTCCTAGTCTGAGTATCTAAGCGTCTGCTGATAAAATATAGTCCGTTCCTGCCCGGCAGCATCTTTCATGCGCGCAAGTGTGCATCCCGCCCGGAGAACTTTCCTATCATATGAAAAAGAATTCCACAAAGTGGAATTCTCGCGCC
>CAJUFW010000180.1:6020-6819 GCA_910585655.1 uncultured Lachnospiraceae bacterium | reverse complement strand
TTAAATGAAGGAGACGTTCCTCAGATGGGTTCCTCTACCAATGAAATGACCAAGGAAACTCTGAGTATCACGAAAAACTGTAAGGATGTCGAACTGGCTTGCCGCTGGCTGGATTACTGGTACGACCATGACAACATGGTATTACAAAGCGTCGGAATTGAAGACGAAACCTATTATCGGGATGAAACCGGCGAATATTATGTAACCGATTCCGTTTATGACCGGGTAGCAGCAGGTGAGTACCCAAGCGTACAGGAACTCTTCTCTTCCTATACGCTGATGACTTCTACCTTTGGTTTATACAACTGGCAGATGCTAAACGTAACCGCCAGAGGCAACCGCGCTCTGGAAGCCTATGATTTCTGGGATCAATCCCATTTTGACTACACACTTCCTACCCATATCACCATGACGCCGGAAGATACCGCTGCTTTTAATACCACTTATACAGCGATTAAGACATTGGTACAGGAAAATACCATTAAATTTATCACCGGCGCACAGTCTATGGATGATTATGATAAATTTGTTCAGACACTCTATGACTATGGTATTGAAAAATGTATCGGCTATAAGCAATCAGCCTTAGATCGATACAATGCACGTTAAACAAAAAAAGCTGTCCAAACGAGAAGCAGGAAATATCCTGCTTCTCCGTTGTGCATATAAAACAGGAAGGAGCAAAACGAATGAAAGAAAGATTTATTTATGAAGAGGACTACCCGGTAGTCCAGACCAAAGCAGGAAAATTACGCGGATATGTATTTGACGAAATAGATCGGAAGAGCGTCGTGTAGGG
>CAJUFW010000180.1:0-6010 GCA_910585655.1 uncultured Lachnospiraceae bacterium | reverse complement strand
TGTTTATTTTTCAGGGTATCAAATACGCAGACGCCAAGCGCTGGCAGATGCCAGGACCGGTAGAACCATGGGAGGGAATCCGTGACGCAACCAGCTATGGTCCAGTCTGCCCGACCATCGGCAACCCTATCCCAATGGGAGAGGTCTACATCCCTCACCGCTTCTGGCCAGCCGATGAGCATTGCCAATATTTAAACATTTGGACGACTTCTTTGGATACCGCCAGCAAAAAACCGGTTATGGTATGGTTCCACGGCGGCGGCTTTTCCGATGGTTCTTCGGTAGAACAGGTCGCTTATGAAGGAGACGCCCTCGCAAAATACGGTGATGTCGTTTCTGTGACAATTAACCACCGTCTGAATATGCTGGGCTTTTTGGATATGTCCTCCTTTGGCGAGGAATACAAAAATTCCGGCAACGTCGGTCTGGCAGATATCGTCGCTGCTCTGCAGTGGGTACAGGATAACATCGCAGCATTCGGCGGCGATCCGGATAACGTTACCGTCTTTGGGCAGTCCGGCGGCGGCGGTAAAGTACAGGCTCTTTTACAGATACCAGCGGCAGCCGGCTTATTCCATAAAGGTATTTTAATGTCCGGCGTTCATAAAGAGCCACGGGATCAGGTCGTTGATCATCATAAGTTAGTTTGTGATATGATGGAACTGCTTCATATCGATCCGTCCCATCCGGAGGAATTCGCACAGGTGCCATATCAGACCTTGGAAAAAGTTTACAACCGCGCTTCCTATTCTTTATTAAAACAGGGCATTTTCAATTCCTGGGGACCGGTACAAGATGACTGGTATCTGGGAGACTATTCCAAAGTCGGCTTTGCAGAACATGCCAAAACAATTCCGGTTATCGTCGGCACGGTTATGGCAGAGTTTTCCGATCGCAACGCCTATACACATCCGGAACGCATGACGGAAGAAGAAAAGCTGGAAGAAATCCGAAACATCTGCAAGGAACAGACCGACAAGGCTGTCACCTTATTCCGCAGCGCTTATCCGACGCACGATATTACAAGAATCTTACAGATGGATTTGAACAGCCGGGATGCAGCCGTATGCTTTGCAGGAGATAAAGCAGCCGCTTCTTCGGCGCCTTCCTACGTCTATCTGTTTACCCCGGAATTCCGTATGAAAGGACAGACCCCGGCTTGGCATTGTGCAGATATTCCGTTTGTTTTCCATAACACGGAGCGTTGCCCATATACCCAAATCCCTGGTGTCACCGCACGCCTGGAAGAAGAGATGTGCGGCGCCTGGGTAGCATTTGCCCGGACAGGAAACCCAAACCATCCGGCTTTAAAGGAATGGCCTTCCTTTACCAAGGAAAATCCGGCAACTATGGTCTTTGACGAAACCAGTGAGGCTAAAACCGGGCATGATACAGAGTTGATTACAACACTGCAGCAGGTAATTCCAAAGCGCGATATCTCCAAGATGTTCCTTAAAATGGCGTTAAAAGCCGGAGAGGAAAGCGCTGGGAAGGCTTGGTTGTATTGATTTTGTTTGTTCTTTAATGAAAAGATTATTTTACAGGGGCAGCTTCTTGGAAGCTGCCCCTGATAATTTTATCAGGTGCCTTTTCGTGTAAAATTGACCGTAAAAGAAAGTGCCTTTTCGTGTAAAAACAGGCTTGTATAAAAGTGCCTTTTTGGATAAAAAAGAAAACGTTATACACCTTCCGCTTTACATGACAATGTTTCTTTGAACCTCTCACAATTAAAGTCGCGAGATTCCTGTTTCATTGACTTCGTAACCTCTATCTCCACAGGCGTAACTTCGGATCGCTCCAACCCTAGTCGTTATCATTTTTTTCTACCTGTTTTTATACAGCCTGTACCATCCTCAGTCCCTCCTTTAGGATATTGTTTGCTGCATTTACATCTCTGTCGTGATGTGTGCCACATCCAGGACAATCCCATTCTCGGATGGAAAGAGTTTTGGTCTCCTTATTGACATACCCACATACCTGACATAACTGGGAACTTGGATAGAATTTGTCTATTTTTATCACTTTCTTTTCCTGCCATTTTGCTTTATATTCCAACTCCCTGACAAATTCTGACCAGGATACATCTGCAATCGACTGGGCTATTTTATGGTTTTTCATCATATTTTTTACCTGTAAATCCTCTAAACAGATGATATCATAATTCTTGATTATGTTGGTAGATAACTTCTGCAAAAAATCTTTCCTCTGGTTTGCGATGGATTCCTGAAGCCTTGCCACTTTTATCCTTGCTTTATTACGATTGGAGCTGTCCTTTGCTTTTCGGGACAATTTTTTCTGTAATTTCGCAAGTTTATTTAATGATTTCTTGAGATATTTAGGGTTTTCTATTTTATTCCCATTAGAATCAATGCAAAACTCTTTAATCCCTAAATCAATCCCAATGCTTTTATTCGTCTTTTTCCATGGCGTTCCATCCACATCCGTGCAACACAAGGATACATAATAGGTTCCGCTTGGCTCCTGCGAAACAGTTGCATTTAAAATTCTACCCTCTGGTATGCGTTTATTTTTTGTTTTTACCATTCCCAGCCTTGGAAGTTTGATGTGCTTCCCACAATATTGAATATTTCCGTTGACACATTTTGATTGATAAGAAAACCGATGTGTTCTCTTTGATTTAAACTTTGGATATCCCGAATGCTCTTTGAAAAATTTCTGATATGCTCTATCTAAATCCTGGAGGGAAGATTGAAGTGCGGTAGAATCCACTTCTTTTAACCATTCCAATTCTGATTTTAATTTCTTCATATCATTTGCACACTGAACATAAGTAAAAGTTTCTTTCTTATCTTCATACATTTTTTTGCGCTTATCTAAATAGTGGTTATATACAAAACGACAACATCCAAACGTTTTAGCCAGTATTTCTTTTTGCTTTTTATTTGGATAGATACGGTATTTATAGGCTTTTTCCACTGGCTGTTTCCCCTCGCTTTTTCTTTTGGCTCTGAATATAGTTTCTAATCTGTTCTTCTGTGTTTTCTGATACCGTTGCCACAAAATAGGATGGGTTCCACAAATGCCCTCCCCCTAATTTCTCTTTTAATTCCCCTCCGAACTCTTTCATGAGCAATCTGGCAGATACGCCTTTTAATGCTTTGATCATATCCGGTATGTAATGTTGCGGGGAACAATTGAGGAGAAGATGGATATAATCTTTCTCCATATTGCATTCCAATATCTGAAAATGATTGTCATCTGCTATTTTGTTTAGCATGGAAATTAATCGGTTCTCTATTTCTTCTGTAATGATTTTGTGTCTGTACTTCACACACCATACAATATGATACTGTATAGTGTATACATATCCACGTCCATGAGTCACTTCCATATAGTATCACCTCGTTATATAGATGGTAACATAGGTGTGCTGTTATGTCCAGTATTTTCAGCATTATTATTTGATATTTAATTAACATACGCGAGCAATTCATCCCACGACGAAAGTCGCGGGTGTTCTTGCCCTATTTAAATAAAACAGGAAAACGGGCAACGCCTACCTCCTGACGTTGCCCGTTTCGGATATTCCCTATTTTACTGGTAAAAAAATCTTTACAGCGGCAGCCACTCATAGATGGTTCTGCGGATAAACGTATCCCAAAAATCCCATTCATGCTTTCCTGGTCCATCGTAGAATTCTGCATCCATCCCAAGCTCCTGCATGTATTCGCACAGGCGCTTGGAACCACCATGACCGCCGTAGTTCTCGCTTCCCGGTCTTCCGAGATCCTCCGTACCGCAGCAAATATAATATTTCGGCATCGTTACTCCTGCTTCCTTCTGCTGCTTGAGCATATAATAAATATCCCTATCATCCTTTGTCTCAATACTGTTTTCCCTCATACCCATCGAAAGCGAAACCGCATAAGAAAAACGCTCCGGATAATTAACAGAAAAGCGCAGCGTTCCATAGCCACCCATTGACAGCCCAGCTACAAATGTATCCTCCCGTCTGGTCGAAATCGGAAAAGTTTTTGCTACCATTAACGGAAGCTCCTCCGTCAAAAAGGTCCAATACTGATCCGTTTCTTCATGATTCATATACCCGCCATTGTAGCCTGCCGGCATAATCACTGCCAGACGCTTCTCCATCGCATAACGCTCTACGTTACTAAACCTTGTCCAATCATCCTGATCACCGCAGAATCCATGCAGCAAGTACAGCGTCTTATACGGAGCCTCCTCCTGCTGGTAACTCTCCGTAATGGTCTTTGGCGCGGTAAAATCAAACTTCGGCTCTAACGGAAGCACCAATGTTACATCTACCTCCCGTACCAATGCCATCGAACGAAATTTCATCTTTAATAAAGCCATTTTAAATTCCTCCTATTTAAGTTCCGGAAATCCCCTTCTCAATACCTATTCCTTCCGAGTAATTTCTGCCTGCAAAGTACGCAGCTTATTTTATAAACTCCTTTATCAGTTTTGCCATATCGTTGGTCATCTCTCCATAGTGGTCGGAAATATAGACCACTCCGTCATGTTCGCTGGCGAATTTCCCAAATACCTGGCAGGCAAACCATTTTACCGGTACATAGAGCATTCCTTTTTTATATTCTGCATGACGTTCCATCGAATAGAGATAATTGTCTATCACACAGCCAATGTTTCCGGCTGCCACTTCTATCGTCCTGCCGTCCTTAGTGCGGATGATGGCGCTTTCATCTAAAAATTCTACCTCGGCTCCAAACGCATCTGCCAGAAACGTGACAGGTGCATAGAGACATGGATCAAATTCCAGCTTTGGAAATTTCGGCGCTACTGCGGCGTCTGGCATCGGCGGCAGTTCAATTACATCCTGCATATTATATGGAAGCCCGTCCTTTAACGGTCGGATTTGGTTTTCCTTTACCATTTTAGAGCAACCGTCTGCCAAAATTACCGCATTTTCATCTCCCTTGGCTGGTTTTTCAGTTTCGGTACGAACGATTTCGCCGTCTCTTCTGGCAAGTCCGGAGAAAAATTCTCTCCAGACGATATCGGCGTCGTCAAAGGTCTGCCCATGCCCGCGCTTTTTCACATCCCGGAAAATCACGTCAGCCTTGCTTCCTTTAAAATAAGCAAAGTTGTCTTTCCCGGTAATCCGAAACTGCGGCGGTTCCGTACAGCCGTTGATGGTACACCAGTACCGTAAATTTGCCCGGTTGATATCATAGCGAGTTGCCTTGCCGTCATAACCACCGGAAATCGCCATCGCGTCATGCTCACCACGGGACTGGAACACCGGAACCGGTACGCTGTATGGTCTCAAATCGCCTTCTTCGGTAAACAAAGCCTCTATCGGCGTCGGCCCTGCTGCATTGGCAGCGCCAGCCAGCTTTTCCCCAAAAGCCCTGGCAAACTGCATGGTCATCAAATCTCCCATCGACATTCCCTGCATGAAAACACGCCCCTTGTCGATGTTGTATTTGTTTGCCATTTCCTCAATCAGACGGATCATTAACTGAATGTCACGGGTATTGGGATCGATCTCCACATCGCCGCCCCGATGCCCGGCTACCTGCCACGCCTTATTGGTTTTGGCATCCGGAAATATTACAATAAATCCTTCTCTGTTCGCTACGTTCATCCAACCAGTCGCATACGCCTGTCCCCAGCCGCTTTGCCCGCCTCCATGGCAGGAAATCACCAATGGAACCGGCAAAGAACCATCATAACATGGCGGTACATACTCTACCCAACTGCTCTCTTCCTCTCCTACTAATACTTTGCTGACCTCAATCAAAGGTTCCGGCATCACGTGGGAATTCTGATCATAAAAGCCTCTTACGTTTAAAATATCGCCTTGCGGATGCCTGCTGTTAGAATCACCAGTTACGCTTTTTCCTGGTACTAACCTTACCGAATTCATATCTTAGCTCCTTTCCTAGCTTTTGCTTATTTCCCTATACTCTCCCTATGCTTCTTTTGCTTTACCTCTCTGTTCTTTATTATAATAGGCGTTTGCAAAACGCCACAGCCCGCATAAAATCAGGCTTTTTTCTTTGAT
>CAJUFW010000179.1:4097-6838 GCA_910585655.1 uncultured Lachnospiraceae bacterium | reverse complement strand
TGACACACTCTTTCCCTACACGACGCTCTTCCGATCTGAAAGAATTTCCTCGTTATCAATAAAAGTGGAAATAATGGCATTGCGGAAAAGAAAGCAAACAACAGTTAAAAGAGAGCCTATCAGTATGGTAAAAAGCCCGGTATTCCGAACAAGCTGGTGGATGCGCCGCCAATCGCCTTTGCCAAAGTTATAGGAAATAGCAGGCTGTAATCCCATACAGATACCCATAGCCAGCATAGAAAGCAGCATTCCGATTTTTCCGGAAACGCCGACGGCAGCCAGAGCGACAGAACCATAGCCCATCATCAGGCGGTTGGAAATCATAGAAGAGCAGCTCATAAGAATCGTACTGCATGCCAGTGGAAGCCCTAAAGTAATAATCGGTACAAGGATTTCTTTTTTGAGCGAACTATCCTTTAGCCGTAGAGAAAAAGCAGGCTGTTTTTTCAGGATATAATAGATTAAATAAAGGGTACTGACAGCATTGCCGATGACAGTCGCGAAGGCAGCTCCGGCAACATCCCAGGAAAAGCCTAGAATAAATAGTGCATCTAGGGCGATATTGGTAATAGTACCAAGAGCATTGGCGATCATGGACTCGGCGGCGGCACCGTCAGAACGGATAATATTGGCAAAGACGTTGTTAAACAGAATAACCGGGGCGCCAAGCGCAATGATACGAAGATAGCTGCGTGTGTGCGGAAGTGTTCCGGCATCAGCGCCGAGCGCCAGGGAAAGCGGCTCGGCAAGAAAGAATACCATTCCTGAAAATAATATGCCAATCGCCAAGGAGCCATAACAGCAAAGACTGGTATAGGAGCGAATACGATTGAACTCTTTTTTTCCAAAAGCCATAGAAACCGCAGTACAGCCGCCGCTTCCAAAAAGTGTTCCCAAGCCGGAAAGGATAGAGAAAAGAGGCGTGCACAAAGAAATGGCGGCAATTTTTTCCGGGTCGCCGGTCTGACCGATAAAAAAAGTATCTGCCATATTGTAGACGACCATAACCAGCATAATAACGATGGTCGGCAGACAAAGTCTGCATAATAGTTTAGGAAAAGATGCTTGTTCTAACATAGTTTGCTTGTGTTCCATAAAAAATCCCCCTTTTTTGCTTTATTATTTCTGCACTTGTAGTTTTAATATGAGTTTAGTATAATTAGGATGAAAAAGAAAAGCAACAGACAATATATCAACAAGTGTAGAAATAATAGGAGAAACTATGAATACAAAAGGAAATCAGCGGTATCAAGATACCAGGAAACGAATCGAGGCGGTCGTTCAGGATCTGTTACAGACAAAAAAGCTACAGGAAATTACGGTCAGCGAGGTTTGCCGCTTAGCAGGTATCCATCGGACTACGTTTTATGGGCATTTTTTAGATATTTATGATTGTATGGAAAAGCTGATAAGGGAAATGTATACAGAAATGATGGAGCATTTTGTAGCAGAAGAAAATGTAACACTATCGGAAGGTTTCCTGTGGCTGTTTGAGTTTGTAAAAGAGCATAGAGGCTTGTTCCTGCGATTTATAGAAATCAGACAAGAAAGTCCGACGTTTCAGGGGCTTCCGACTTTTTTGGAACGGCATATGGAAAAGCTTGTATTGCAGTTTGGTTACATATCGAAGGAGGAATTGCTTTATCATCAGGAATTTTTTAGCGCCGGGCTATTGGCAATGATACGGCGTTGGCTGCTGTGTGGCTGCGTGGAAAGCCCGGAGGAAATGTGCCGGATTTTGGAACGGGAATATGTGCCGGGGAAAGAAGGGCGGTATGGTCGTTCGATTGGGCTGCTATCGTAGTCGGTTGTATGTTACATAAAATTAGGAGAGTGGAATAAATCGTGTTTTTTCTTCCCGCTTTTTTGTTGGTTGGTATTGCTACCATGTTTTTGATATGGATTGGAACGTTTGTTTTGCAGATATTCCTGAGTAAAGCGAATAATCCATGGCTGGGCTTGATCTTGCCTGGGATAACGTTTGGCGTAATTTTGTATGTTTGTACACTGGCTCCGGATTTTGATACGATCTGGTATGGATTAACTAGAGCGAATATTCCTACGGTTGTTTATTTGCTGATCTACTTCTTTGTTCGCAAGAGAAAGAAAAAAAGATGAATTATTTATGATTTTTATTTTTGAAAGACCGTTCTATAGCAGAAAAAATCATCTTGACAAGGAGTAGTTCTCACAGTATAATGTTGCCCATAGTTGTAACATTTATGAAGAACAATGACTTCATGAAAAAGCAATGACTTCATTAAAAAGCAATGAAGGGAAGAAGTAGCAGACGGAACCTGCCACACAGAAAGTTACCGGGTGATGAGAGGTGCGTGGACGGAGTGCTGTGAATACATCCTGGAGCTGTGCATCGAACGAATTTGACGAGGACAGTCGAAAGAGGAGCAGAACCTTTTTCGGTAGGAGAGCAAATGTTTAGTAGACTGCAACGGGGGCGACCGTTATATGGCAGAAGTATCGGCAGGATGCCTGTACTTCCAGAGGCAGGCTGCGTGAGCAGTTTGTGAAAAAAGGTGGTAACACGGAGCTGGAGAGATTCAGACCGTCCTTTTGTAAAGAGGGGCGGTTTTTTTGTGTTCCTATATTCACATATCGCCGCCCAGGCAATATGAAAAAAGAAAAGAAAGGAAGAAACAAGATGCAGGTTTATGAAGAATTGATAGCCCGCGGCTTAATTGCGCAGGTGACAAACGAAGAGGAAATCCGAGAGATGGTCAATA
>CAJUFW010000179.1:0-4087 GCA_910585655.1 uncultured Lachnospiraceae bacterium | reverse complement strand
TTGGCTTTGATCCGACGGCGGACAGCCTTCATGTCGGGCATTTTATGGCGCTTTGTCTGATGAAGCGTCTGCAGATGGCAGGAAACCGTCCGATTGCTCTGATTGGCGGTGGAACTGGTATGATTGGTGATCCGTCTGGACGAACCGATATGAGGACGATGATGACAACAGAAATGATTGACCATAACTGTGAATGTTTTAAAAAGCAGATGAGCCGTTTTATTGAGTTTGGCGAAGGAAAAGCAATGATGGTCAACAATGCGGACTGGCTTCGGGATTTGAATTATATTGAATTTATCAGAGATATCGGCGCTTATTTTTCTGTCAATACCATGTTGCGTGCGGAGTGCTATAAACAGCGGATGGAAAAGGGATTAAGCTTTCTGGAGTTTAACTACATGATTATGCAGTCCTATGACTTTTTACAGTTATTTGAGCGGTATGGCTGTAACATGCAGTTTGGCGGTAACGACCAGTGGAGCAATATGCTGGGTGGAACGGAGTTAATTCGTCGGAAGCTGGGGAAGGACGCTCATGCGATGACGATTACGCTGCTGTTAAATTCCGAGGGTAAAAAGATGGGCAAGTCCCAGTCCGGAGCAGTTTGGCTTGATCCGAATAAGACTACCCCGTTTGAATTTTATCAATACTGGAGAAACGTAGACGATGCCGATGTATTAAAATGTCTGCGCTTATTGACCTTCCTGCCGTTAGAGCAGATTGATGAAATGGACAAATGGGAGGGCAGTCAGTTGAATACCGCCAAGGAAATTTTGGCATATGAGTTGACAAACTTAGTTCATGGAGAGGAAGAAGCGGTCAAAGCACAGGAAAGTGCGAGGGCATTGTTCTCGGCTGGAAATGCAGAAAATATGCCGACTGCTGAGCTGTCCGAGGAGGATTTCCGGGATGGAGAAGCCGATATCGTAACGATTCTTCATAAATCAGGACTTGTAACGTCTCGTTCCGAAGGACGCCGCGCGGTAGAACAGGGCGGTGTAACGGTAGACGGGGAAAAGGTAGCCGACTTTAAACAAAGCTATACAAAAGAACAACTGACCGGAGACGGCATTATTGTGAAGCGTGGTAAAAAGAATTTCCGCCGCGTAGTTGTAAAATAAGGAAGAATATGAGCGAAAATTCTTCGGAATTTCCGCCGTGGGGATAGTTGATGGGTTGATATGAAAAAAGATTTAACGCAGGGAAATGTGACAAAAACGATGTTGTTGTTTGCAGGACCGATGATTTTAGGGAATCTCTTGCAGCAGTGTTATAATATCGCGGATACGCTGATCGTAGGCAGGGTGCTGGGAGCGGGCGCCCTGGCTGCGGTAGGCTCAGCCTATACGCTGATGACTTTTCTGACTTCTATTATCATTGGGCTGTGTATGGGAAGCGGGGCGGTTTTTTCGGTTTGCTTTGGCAGAGGGGACAAGCGGCAGATGAAGCAGAGTATGGCGGCTTCCTTTTTGTTTGTAGCGTTGGTGACGATACTGATCAACGGACTGGTTTTTGCAGGGCTTCATCCGATTTTAAGGCTGCTTCGGGTGCCGGGGGAAATTTACCAGATGATGCAGGAGTATGTCTGGATCATATTTTTTGGTATCTTTTTTGTGTTTCTCTACAATTATTTTGCTTTTTTGTTGCGGGCAGTAGGGAATTCGGTAACGCCGCTTTGCTTTTTAGGTGTAGCTGCTGTTTTAAATATCGGACTGGATGTGCTTTTTGTAATGGTGTTTGATCTGGGGGTAGGAGGCGCTGCCTTGGCAACCGTAATAGCGCAGGCAGTATCCGGACTTGGAATTGGTCTATACGTCTGGCTTCGGGAACCAGAGCTTCGTTTAGAGCGGGAATCCTTTCGCTTTGAAACAGGACGAATGCTTGAAATTATCCGTCATGCGGTAGCCGCCTGTATCCAGCAGTCTGTTATGAACTTTGGAATTTTAATGATACAGGGACTGGTAAACAGCTTTGGCGCGACGGTTATGGCTGCCTTTGCTGCAGCCGTAAAAATTGATTCTTTTGCTTATATGCCTGCTCAGGAATTCGGTAATGCTTTTTCGCTTTTTATTTCACAGAATTATGGTGGAGGGAAACGGGAACGAGTACAAGAGGGAATTCAGAAAGCCATTCAGGTTTCCGTCGGTTTTTGTTTGCTTATATCCGTGATCATTTTCCTCTTTGCGCCGTTTCTTATGCAGATTTTTGTAAAAGGCACAGAGGTAGCAATTATTCAGACAGGTGTAGGATATTTGCGGGTAGAAGGCAGCTTTTACTGTGGGATTGGCATGTTATTTTTATTGTATGGTTATTTCCGGGGTGTGGAAAAGCCAGAGATGTCCTTGGTTCTGACGGTGATTTCTTTAGGAACCAGAGTAGTGCTTGCTTATCTGCTGGCACCGCTTCCAGCGGTCGGAGTATGGGGGATCTGGTGGGCGATTCCGATTGGCTGGGTGTTGGCTGATATCATAGGGCTGATTTGTGTAAAGAGAGAACAAAGAAAGAAATAAAACTGTAAAAAAATAGAAAGAAGGATATCAAAATGATAAAACGTTATGCAAACATTGCCTTTTTTTATGCGATACTGGCGATGATCTTTGGAGTATTTTACAGGGAATATACAAGATTTCAGAATTTTACGGGGCAGACCAGGCTTTCCGTTCTACATACCCACTATTTTCTGCTGGGAATGGTCTTTTTTCTGTTGCTGATGGTAATTGAGCAGGGAATTGCCTTTTCTGATTCGGCGACTGGAAAGCTAATCGTGCTGTACCAATGCGGTCTGAATGTGACCGGGCTTGCCTTTTTGCTGCGTGGGCTGATGCAGATTTCCGTAGAAAATCCCAGCAGAGGAATGGACGCTTCGATTTCCGGGATTGCAGGAATCGGGCATATTTTGCTGGGCGTCAGTATGATACTTATTTTATTGAAAATAAAAAAACAGGCAGGAAACCAAAGGTAAAAAGAAAGAGGGAAAAAGAGAGGTATTAAAAATGCCTTTTCTTTTTCCTTTTTTTCTGTTTTTAGGAAGGATTCTGCAACCAAAGAGAGGGAAAATCGTACTTAATAGTAAAGAACAAAAAGGGGAGCTGCTGCAAAGGAGGAGATATGGAAAAAAGAGAGGTTATGCTGGAGGATCAGGCTATTATCAATCTGTATTGGGAGCGTGACGAGGAGGCTATCCGGGAAAGCGAGCGAAAATATGGAGGTTTATGCCGTCGGGTAGCCAGTAATATTTTAACGGTCTGGGAGGATGTAGAGGAGTGCTTAAACGATACCTGGATGGGAGCGTGGAATTCGATGCCAACAGAAAGACCGCAGTTTTTATCAGCGTTTTTGTGCCGGATTACCAAAAACCTGGCATGGAAACGGATCGATTATAACCGAGCCCAAAAACGAAGCCCAGAGGTGCTGCTTTCTCTGGAAGAACTGGGGGAATGTGTATCTGGGGGGAGCAGTCCGGAGCAGCAGATAGAAGCAAAGTGGCTGGGAAAACAAATCAGCGATTTTTATGGAGCTGCAAGCAAGAGGAGCGGGTTATTTTTCTGCGTCGGTACTGGTATTTTGATTCGATAGCAGAGATCGCCAGGCAGCTTCAAATCAGTGAAAGCAAGGTAAAATCAGTCCTTTACCGGATGCGGAAGCGTTTGCAGAACTATTTACGGGCAGAGGGAGCAGCAGGAGAAACACAGGCAGAGCTGTTAAAACTGCTGGCAGTATCCGATATCAAAGAATTATCCGGGCAATGCGGCAGTCTGTATAGTCAGCTTTATGAAAACGAGTCAGACAGTCAGTTACGAATCGCCAATTCCCTATGGATTGCTGCCAGGCAAAGCAACGGCAGGAAGATTCGTTGGCAGAAGGACTATTTGAACACATTGGTAAAGGATTTTTATGCGTCGTTGTTTTTGGTAGATTTTCAGGAGGCAAACACCTATCAATATATGACCGAATGGGTATCCGACCAGACTGGAGGTCTACTAACGCCGGATTTTAATCCAGCGCAGCAAGAAATCCCCCAACTCTAAGGTGGGGGATGAATTGCGTTCCTTTCCCACCTATTGACAAATAGGGAAAACCACACTAT
>CAJUFW010000178.1 GCA_910585655.1 uncultured Lachnospiraceae bacterium | reverse complement strand
AGCCAATCAGATTTAGGATTGGCTTCATAAAACAACCAATTTCACGGATTCAGGTAAAAGTTAAAATTGACGCCGAATAAAAACATAAAAATCGTCACAACTGCCTGAATATAGGTACTATATTCCCCCATACTGGAGTTTTTAATCCCAAAACCGCCCGTTCCTGCCGTTCCAAAAGAAATACAGATCGCGTCAAAGAGCGGCATGTTACCAATCAGAAGCAACAGGATCTGCACAAAGGTCATCGCCAGATAAATACCGTACAGCAGGGACGCTGTTTTTCTTACGTTCGGCACTAATTTTCCTACCGAAGGCCCCGGGCTTTCCGCTCTCATCAGATGCATGTTCTGCCCGCCTGCCATCGGCAGGATTGCCAGTAAAAATACCAGCACACCCATTCCGCCGATCCAATGGGAAAAGCTGCGCCAAAAGAGCATACAATGAGACAGCGCCTCTACGTCAGTAAGAATACTAGAACCTGTTGTCGTAAACCCGGAAATAATCTCAAAAAGGGCGTCGGTCAGACTTGGGATCTCCCTGCTGGCATAAAAAGGGATCGCGCCTACCAGACTAAGTAAAATCCAGCTCATCGCACAAGCCAGATAGCCTTTCCTTGCATAAAATACGGTATTTTTAGGCTTCTTTCCGGTAAGAAGGCGTCCAAGCAAACCTGCCGCCGCCGCACACGCCAGGAAAATAAAGCCGGACTTTTCCCGGTAACATACGGCTACCACACAAGGAAGCAGCATAAAGCCTCCCTCAAACGTTAAAACCCATCCTAATATATAACGGATAATCGCGAAATTCATTGTGCTTTAAGCCCCCTTAATGATGTCATTGATTCCGCTTAACCCGGTATTCGTCGTGACGACTATCACGTTATCGCCAGGCAAAATTTGATCCTTTCCGCCAGGGGTAATGACTGTTCCCTTTCTGGAAATACAGCAGATCAGCAGGTTATTTTTTAAGTTCAACTCACTAAGCGGCTTATGGACAACCTTGGAATTTTTTCCGACTACAAACTCTAACGCTTCAACCCGGTTATTTGCCATCCGGTAAAGTGTCTCTACGTTGCTGCCATAGGAATTCTGCATGGAACGAACATAGCGAAGGATATATTCTGCCGTAATATCCTTCGGGCGGATGATACTGCCGATCGGAAGCTCTCTTACGACTTCCTCAAAGGTCGATTTGTTCAGTTTGGTCATAGTCTTGGCATTGGAAACCTGATGCGCATAGAGCGAAAGCAAAATATTTTCTTCATCCAAATCCATCAAGGACACCAATGCGTCCGCCTGGCTAATGCCCTCCTCGGATAAGAGCTGCTTGTCCGTAGCGTCTCCGTTTAATACCATCGCTTTTGGCAGTTGGTCGCTTAACGCTTTACAGCGTTCAAAATCCTGTTCGATGATCTTGACTTTGACCTTGGCTCTTGTTAAAAGCCTTGTCAGATAATACGAAATCGTACCACCTCCGGCAATGATCACATTTTTGATTGCTCTGGTGTGAATTCCTATCTGCTGAAAAAAACGGAACGATTCTTCCATCGGCAGAGTAAAGGAAATCATATCGCCTTCTTCTAGCTCAAAGCTTCCGTTTGGAATAATTACCTCGTCTCCTCGTTCGACAATACAAATCAACACGGAATTGGATACTTTCGAGGCAAATTCAATCAAGCTCATACGATGGAGAATAGACCCCTCCGGAATCTGAATCCGAAGCAGGTTGATCCGCCCTTTTGCAAACGTATCCACTTCAATGGCAGAAGGGAAATGGATCAGTCTGGCAATCTCCGACGCTGCCGCCCACTCCGGATTGATGGACATAGAAAGCCCCAATTCCTCTTTGATAAAGCCGATTTCCGCATAATATTCCGGGTTCCGGACTTTGGCAATCGTCTGGCATTTCCCGGCTTTTTTTGCGATCAGACAGCTTAGGAGATTGATCTCATCCATATCGGTGACGGCAATCAGCAGATCCGCACCCTCTACTCCTGCTTCTTTCTGCGTTCGGTAACTGGTTCCATTTCCGGCTACCCCACTGACATCTAAAATAGCAATCGCATCCTGTAATTTTTTCCCATCTGTATCAATCACAGTTATGGCATGTTTTTCATTGCTGAGCTGTTCTGCTATCGAAAAACCGACCTTCCCGCAGCCCACTATGATAATCTTCATTTCCTTGCGCTTCCTTTTTCTACTATAAATTTCATTTGAATGGTTATTCTACAATGTTGTTGATCCAGACACCTTTACGGAGCAACACATATCCAATGATACACTTGATAATATCGACCAGGTTACAAGTTAAATAAAGAGCGACAATCGGCAAAGTAGTATAACGGGACAACAGATAAGCCAGCGGCGCGCTCACTACCCATAGATATACGCTGTCAAAGAAAAAGGTAATCACCGTTTTTCCTCCGGAACGCAGAGTAAAATATGTGGTATGCAAAAAGGCAAAAATCGGCATACACAAAGCGCTGACCCGGATAAAGGAACTGGCAAGCTCCCGCACTTGCGGCTCCGTATTGTAAATCCGCGGAAACATCGGGGCAATCACTGCCATAATCGAACCGATTAACACGGAACTTGCAACCGAAAAGGCAATCAGCTTGGTATCGTAATCTTTCGCCTTTTCCATATCACCCGACCCTAAAAGCTGGCCAATGATAATCGCTACGGCATTTCCCATCGACATAAAAACGATATTAAACAAGTTGGAAATGGTCGAGGAAATATTCATACCGGCTACAACGTCTAAGCCTCTGACCGAATAACACTGCATCAGTACTGCCATACCGGCTGACCACAGACCTTCATTGATCAAAAGCGGCATTCCTTTTAAAATAATCTGACCTGACAAATGCAGCGGAATCCGAAAATGCCGGTACGCTCCCACGATAAATTCATTTTCTTTTTTATGTACATGTGTCCAGAGGACAATAATTGCACATTCTACAAAACGGGACAGCACCGTAGCAATCGCCGCGCCGTAAACGCCCATTTTCGGAAAGCCGAACTTACCGAAAATCAGCAGATAGTTAAAAAGCAGATTGACCAAGACTGCCGCGATCCCCGCCTTCATCGGCAGCATCGTCTCGCCACATTCCCGCAAGGTACTAGAGTAAGCCTGTCCAATCGCAAACGGAATCATTCCTACCAGCATAATATAAAGATATCCATGCCCGTAATGTAGCGTTTCTGCAGCGTCTGTTCCAGAAGCATCCGCCGTCAGATAAAGATGAATCAGGTTTTTTCCAAACGGCAGGAACACCAAAAAGCCGATCCCGACCATCAGCAGACAGATGACAAGCTTAAAGCGGAACGCATAACGAACTCCTTCCTGATCTCCCTTTCCATAATACTGCGCTCCAAAAATCCCCGCGCCGGAAATAGCCCCGAAAATACAGAGGTTAAACACCATCATTAACTGATTGGCAATCGCTACCCCTGTCATTTGATTGGTTCCGGTTTGCCCTACCATAATGTTATCCAGCAAACTGACAAAGTTTGTAATCCCGGTCTGGACGATGATTGGGATCACCACGATAAACAGCAATCGGTAAAACTTCGCGTCGCCGATAAACGTCTTTTTAAAATTTCTCATTCTTACAATCCTCTCTATAATCCTACTTCATCGCCTGTACTAATTCTACGTGAAAGCAGCCGGCACGTAGCTTCTATTATAGTCATATATTCGGGTAATTTCAAGTGGTTTTCTACTGATTTGTACAAATTCCGATATAATAAAAGCCCTTTCCTTCCTGCAGACGTACCGGCACCAGTTTCCCTAACAACTCTGGCTTTCCTGGGAAATGTACCAGTAGGTTATTGGAAAGCCGCCCGGTCAGCCATCCTTCCTGATAGGTGTTTTGCTCCTCTGCCAACACTTCTGCCGTCGTCCCTACTGCTTCCTCGGTCAATTCTGACGAAATAGCGGAGATTGTTTTTAGCAGCCGTTCAAAACGCTCCTGTACGACCTCTCCTGGTATTTGCTCTTCCATGGCAGCAGCCGGCGTGCCGGTTCGCTTAGAATATTGAAACGTATAGGCGCTATGAAAACGAACTTGCTTTACAACGTCTAACGTCTCCAAAAAATCCTCTTCCCGCTCACCTGGAAAACCTACGATGATATCCGTTGTCAGAGCCAGCCCCGGCATTGCTTTCCGCAATTTTTCCGTAAGCGTCAAATATTGCTCCTTGCCATAGCGGCGGTTCATCCGCCGTAACACTTCCGTGCTGCCGGATTGCAGCGGCAGATGAAGGTGACGGCACAGCTTCTTAGAGGAAGCCATAAACGCAATCAATTCCTCCGATAAATCCTTAGGATGCGGCGTCATAAAACGAATCCGTTTTAGTCCCTCTACCTGTTCTAAACGCTCCAAAAGCCCGGTAAAGGAAAGCGAATCACCCGATTGCCCTCCTGGCTGTAAGCCGTAGGAATTGACGTTCTGCCCCAACAGCATGACTTCCACAACTCCGGAATCTACCAGTCGTTTTACCTCTTCTACAATATCCTCCGGTCTGCGGCTTCTCTCTCTTCCCCTGACATAAGGGACGATACAATAACTGCAAAAATTGTTGCAGCCATACATAATATTTACGCTTGCCTTAAAGTCAAACTTGCGCTCCTCCGGCAAATCTTCTACAATCTGCTCGGTTCCTTCCCAGATATCGACAAGCATTTGCGGACGGGCTTTTTTCCCGTGCTTCTTTTTTTCCTTTTTCAGGGCGGCTTCCTCTGCCAAAAGATGCTCCTTTAAGCAGAAAAACAGCAGTTCCGCCAGTTTAAAAATATTGTGAGTGCCAAAAATCAGATCGACAAAACGGTAGCTGCTTTGAATTTTCTCTACGACCTTTGGTTCCTGCATCATACAGCCGCAAAGAGCAATGATCTGCCTTGGATTTTTTTCTTTTGTCTTTTTGACAATACCCAAATGCCCATAGACTTTCATATTGGCGTTTTCCCGTACAGTACAGGTATTGTATAGCACCAGATCCGCCTGCTCTGTCTCTACTTCCTCATAGCCGATCTGTTTTAAGACGCCGGAGATTTTTTCCGAATCCCGAAAGTTCATCTGACAGCCGAACGTTTCAATATGACAGGTCATAGGGCGTCCTGCCGTCCGGCTCATAGCTGCTATCTGCTGCCTGGCTTTTGCCATAAAATAATATTGCCTGGCAGGTTCTTCCATGGGTGGTTCTGCATGAATGTCTATTTTATCTAAATCAATTTCCTGAACCATATTACGCAACCTTCTCCTCTATTTCTTTTTCCGTTTCTGTTTTCACTTGTATTACTCGCCTTTTTTGTCTATTACCTCTTGATCGGTCACGAGCAAATCATACGAAATATCATGCTCCTGACAAGGAAGACATGTTGTTTTTTGAAATGCAAATGCCAGCGCCGTCTTATGAATTTCCCGGTAAAACGGCGCAAGATAGCGGTCATAGTAGCCTCCGCCATAGCCTAGTCTCCCTCCAAAACCATCAAAACAAAGCCCTGGTAAAATCAGTTCAATACGCTGCCCCTTCCAGTTCTCATAGCAAAACCGTTCCCCCTCCTCTGGTTCCAGGATCTGAAATTCGTTTTCCCGTTTCCGGCTGTCCGGTCGCAGAAAAACAAATTCCATTGCCGCTCCTTCCCGGATTCCGGTCAGCACCCGCGGCACGGCTACCGGCTTCTGATCCTGAAAGCAGCGTCTAAAAAGCGCTCCTAAGTCCGGTTCTCCTTTTGCATTTTGATAAGCTAATACAACATCCGCCTCGCAGTAATAGGGCAGTCGGAAATATTGCTCTAGGATCCGTCCGCTTCGTCTAACCCATTCCTGTTCGCTTAATGCCTGCCGGCGAAGACGCATCTGCTGACGCAGCGTCTGCTTTAACGAATACTCTTTCCTTATTGTAAATTCTTTTTTCGTAATTCCGTTACACTCCCATCCGGATTTAAAAGTGAAATCTGATTTAGCGTCCCCCGCAGATTGCTGCGGATCGCCAAGATATAATCCTGGCGCAGCTTAGCCTGCTCGTTTCGCTCCTCTTCCGTTAGACCGAATTCCTGAGACTTGTGGTATAACTCGTTGATTCGGGCAATCTTCTCTTCCATGGTTTTCTCTTTCATCTATTCTTTCACCTCTTATTTTAAGTTCCGCAAATTTCTTCCCAACGCCCCTTCTGGGAGGTATAGTTAGGATTGTAAAAAGGCACAATCCTAACTATACCTGGGCGTTGTACAGAAATTTGCTGTTTTTAGGTTCCGCAGCTTCCGGTTGGGTGGTAGCGGCGGATAATGGCTTCTGCGACTTTGATTCCGTCGATCGCTGCCGACGTAATCCCTCCTGCATAACCGGTGCCTTCCCCGCAGGGGTAAACTCCCTGCATAGAAAGCGACTCAAGGCTTTTTTCCTGGCGGAGCAGGCGTACCGGGGAGGAGGTACGGCTTTCGATGCCGGAAAAGACTGCCTCCTCGTCTGCAAAGCCTGGTAGTTTGCGCCCAAAAGCTTCCATCCCCTCGAAAAGAGACTCTGCCATCCAGGATGGTAGCAGGTTTCGCAGGTTGGCTAGCTGAACACTTCCGCGGCTGTCCGGCTGTATCCGTCCAAATCCACGGCTGACCCGGTTTTCTTTGAAATCTCCGTAGAGCTGAACCGGGATGCGACCTGCTCCTAGCTGGTACGCGGCTGCTTCTAGTTTCCGTTGGAAATCAATACCCGCTAAGGCAGTCGGAAGTTCTGGGGTTGGCAGGTTTCCGGTCATAAAGTCCTCCGGTGTTACGGTGACGACTAGAGCGCTGTTGGCATTCCTGCCGTCTCTGGCATGGTTGCTCATACCATTGATCGCCAGATGCCCTTGTTCTGAGGAAGCATTGACTACATAGCCGCCCGGGCACATGCAGAA
>CAJUFW010000177.1 GCA_910585655.1 uncultured Lachnospiraceae bacterium | reverse complement strand
GAGCGCGGTCGAGGGTGACGGGCTGGGCGGTTCGTGTTTTGCGCCGTCCAGCGCATTCAGAAACAGAACAGAGAGAGCAGTTTAGCCTTCATATAAGATAGGCGGCTGCCCTCTTTTTTTGTATCATAGGAAAGTTCTCTAAACTTCCCTATGATACAAAAAGCCCTTCGGGGCTGTACACCCGCAAGTTACTTTTTAACATGGAAACCGCCGATTTACTTTAGAAAAAGTTGAATCCAAACGAGTTTCATGCTATAATACCGGAGAAGAAGAGCCGGTTGTTTTGGTAAATAGGCTAAAAAAAGAAAGGATGGATAGTAAGATGGAAACAAAAAATCCAGTCGTTACGATTGAAATGGAACATGGCAAAAAAATACAGGTGGAGCTTTATCCGGAGATTGCGCCGAATACGGTCAGCAATTTTATTTCTCTGGTGCAGAAAGGCTTTTATGACGGTTTGATTTTTCATCGGGTAATTCGTGGCTTTATGATTCAGGGCGGTTGCCCGGATGGAAGCGGCATGGGTGGTCCTGGCTATAGTATTCCTGGAGAGTTCCGTTTGAATGGTTTTGCCAACGACCTAAAGCATACGGCAGGTGTGATTTCGATGGCGCGTTCGCAGCATCCGGATTCCGCTGGCTCCCAGTTTTTTATCATGCACGAAGATGCGCCGCATTTGGATGGTTCCTATGCCGCTTTTGGAAAGGTGACAGAAGGAATGAATGTGGTCAATGAGATAGCAGAGTGCGCGACAGACCGCAGGGATCGTCCGCTAGAGGAGCAGCGAATGAAGCAGGTGACAGTAGAGCTGTTTGATGCGGAATATCCGGAACCGGAAATACTGGCAGAGGAATAGAGCGTTCTTTGGCAAAGGAATAATGCAGAAGAAAGGGGAGGAATCGGATGCACGATTTGACCAATCCGGTGCTGCTGGCTCAGTGTGCTAAAATCAAAGCAATGGTAGAAGAGGTTTCCCGTATCCCTACCCGCCAGAAGGATTATTATGCGGAAAATCATCATTGGAAACTTAGCCCTCCGGCGTCGTTAGAAGAGATTGAAGCATTTGAGAAAAAGGCAGGGATTGAACTGCCGATCGAATATGTTTATTTTCTGACGCAGGTAGGTCGAGGAGGAGCCTGTCCGGGAACATGTTTTTTTGATTTTCCGGAGAAAAACTATGAGTGGGATAAAATTGCAGGCGTGTCCGAGAAGCTGAGCGTCATTTTGCCTGAAGAGGAGTGGGGTAAGCGGTACGAATACCATGAGAATTATGAAGAACCTGGCGTCATTTGTCTGTGCGGTATGGATTTAACCTTTGAGGCGTATTTAATCGTCACTGGACCGAATCGCGGGCGAGTGGTATATTTGGATTATGACGGCGATATGCCTCCGATGTGGCCAAAGAGCAGCCCGGATTTTCTTACCTGGTATGAAAATTTCTTTTGCGAGTTGCTGGCAGACTATAAGATTTATCCGACCTGGAAGTTTATGTGGCAGGAGCCGGGAGAAGAGAGCGACTTGATCCGCGCATTGAAAGAGGCGGAGGATTTACAGTATCAAAAAGAGGTATTAGGAAGCTTTTATAAATTCAAAAAACTGTCTGACACTACGCTGCAGTTTTTGCAAAGTATCAAAGAACCTGCCGCCCTGCAAGAAATAGCAGAGGATGTGCTGCAGTATTTTTCTTCAAAGCATTAAAAAAGGAACTGTTTTTTCCGAAAGAGGTGCTGCAAACGGCAAATAAAAGAGCCGGCTGCATTACCTCTTCTATTTTTATGTTGCATTTTCCCTCGTCATGCTCTACAATAAGAACAGATCAAAAATGCAGGTCAAAACCAGAATGGTCGGAAATATAAACAGACCTGCTGTAAGGAAAAAAGAGGTGGGGCAGATGACCTGTCTGGAGTTCCAGGGACTGATGATCCGATATATCAACGGAGAACTTTCCTATAAGGAAAAAGAACCATTTATGGAGCATGTGGCGGGCTGTGAGAATTGTAAGGAGGAATTGGAGATATACTATATTATCCTGACAAGCATGAAGCAGATGGATGAGGATAAGCAGTTATCGGACGATTTCCATGAGGATTTTTTAGCCAGACTGAAGAGAACCAGGCTGGAACTGGCGGCTCGTAAGCGCAGTAAGGTTGGTCGCAGAATCGCATTTCCGGCGTTGGTGGGTGCTATCGTGCTGCTGACAGGGTTAGAGCTGTCGGGAGAGGAAGAGCCGGAGCTAAACAGCCGGTTTGAAATGAAGTTTCATTTTTACAGGAACGAGCGCCATCGGATGTTTACACCAAACATCACAGAACAAAAATTTTTGGAAATGTTGGAGAAAATAGAATGAGGGATTATTTACTGCTGATTGACGGCTCTAGTCTGCTGACCACACAGTTTTTCGGCAATCTGCCGCGGGAGATTATGTTTGCCAAAACATTAGAGGAAAAAGAGCAGTTTTTTCATAAAATTATGCAGACCTCGGACGGGTGCTATACGAATGGAGTATACGGCTTTGTGCGGACGCTGGCACGGATTTTAAAAGAGCAGACACCGGGCTATCTGGCTGTGGCATGGGATATCAGCCGCGATACGTTTCGCCGGGAAATTTACCCGGATTATAAAGGGACACGATCGGACATGCTCTATCCGCTAAAAACCCAGTTTGCGCTGTGCCAGTATCTGTTGGAGCAGTTTCATATTCCGCAGTTTCTGGACGAGCGGTACGAAGCAGACGACTTTTGCGGCACGCTCGCAGAGCAGTTTGAACATGAGGTACCGGTGCGGATTTTGACAAAGGATAACGACTATTTGCAGTTGGTAACAGAGCAAACCAACCTCTGGCTGATGCACAGCACGGCGGAGAAGACG
Source organism: uncultured Lachnospiraceae bacterium (assembly GCA_910585655.1). Taxonomy (GTDB): domain Bacteria; phylum Bacillota; class Clostridia; order Lachnospirales; family Lachnospiraceae; genus MGBC131033. The sequence continues at coordinate 4,142 of CAJUFW010000177.1, read as the reverse complement.
AGCGAGCTTTATAAAAAGTACGGGATTGATCAGAAAAAAGCGGAGGCGCCGGATCGCTGTTTTATTTATACGCCGGAGCTGGTGGAAAAGGAGTTTGGGGTAAAGCCGGAACACGTCAATTCCCTAAAGGGCATTCAAGGGGATACGTCGGATAATATCAAAGGGGTGCCAGGCGTAGGAGAGGCGACAGCGCGAGCCTTGATCGGGCATTATCATACGGTAGACGCGCTCTATGCGGACATTCATGGGAGAGACAAAAAGGGCTTAGAGGAGCTAAAGGCGTTTTGGAAGGAACAGCTTGGAATCAAGCGTTCTCCATTGAATTTTTTGATTAAATCCAGTGAAGAGGAATTGGTAGGGGAAAAGTCGGCGCGGTTGAGTGAACAGTTAGCGACGATAAAAAAGGACATTCCACTAGAAGGGTTACGTCTTTCGGATTTACGACTGACGCCGAATGCTGACCAGGCGCAGAAAATATGCGCTGCTTTGGAGTTTAAGACCATTGATTTTAGCTTTTTAAAGGAGCTGGATCAGCAGCAAGGCGGGGCAGGGACGCAAAATCCTTATGGCTTTCAGAAAGCATTTCAGACAGAACTGTTTATGGAAGAGAGTCGTACTGTTTTCCAAAGGCTGCAAGAGAAAATGGAGCATGTAAAGCTGGAAGAGGAATCTGTGGAGATTCCTGTTTTTTGCTGCCAGGAAATCACGGATTTGGCAGAGGTTGAGGAGCTGTTTTCTCAGTTGGAAAAGCAAAAACCGGCAGTGCTGGGCTTCTTTTATGAATTCGGTATTTCGTTAGGACTCTGGATTTCCGAGAGCCAGGAAAAAAACTGGCACATTCCGGTACAGATGTTTGTGACAGAAGATTTTTTAGGGCAGCGTTTGGAAGAACTTTTTGACGCTTGCCCGGAAACGATATTTGCTACCTTTGACTGGAAAGAGCAGCTAAAGGTGGTAACGCCAAGGATTTATCGAAATCTGGCAGATATGGGAATTGCCGCGTATTTGTGTAATCCCGTAGATTCTGAATTTAGCCCTTCTCATGTGGCAAAGCAAATCGAGGAGGAAAAGCCGGGACTCTTTTTGTCGGAGGGCAGACCGGTCAGCCTGATTGCAAGAGAGGCGGCGTCTGTTTATCTGCCAAGGCTAGAGGCAGAGGGCATGAAAGAATTATATGAAGAAATTGAAATGCCATTAGTCGTTACGCTTTATGATATGGAACACCGTGGTATTCGGGTGGAGCGAGAGGCGTTACGGCTGTATTCCGAGGAGTTAGAGGGACGGATTCAGGCTCTGGAAAAAGAGATCTATCAGTTGGTCGGCGAGGAATTTAATATCAACAGCCCAAAGCAGCTAGGTGTGATTTTATTTGAAAAACTGCATCTGCCCTATGGAAAAAAGACCAAGACAGGATATTCAACTTCTGCGGACGTATTGGAACGGCTGCGGACAGAAAGCCCGGTGGTCGGATTGATTTTGGATTACCGGCAAGTGACGAAGCTCAAATCTACCTATGCGGACGGTTTGGAGGTGTTTATCGGATCGGACAGCCGAATCCATGGGAAATTTCATCAGACGATTACGGCGACAGGGAGAATCAGCAGTACCGATCCGAACCTGCAGAATATCCCAATCCGCATGGAATTAGGGCGGCGGATCCGCAAAGCCTTTGTGCCGGAGGATGGATATGTCTTTTTGGACGCGGATTATTCCCAGATCGAACTTCGTGTCCTGGCACATATGTCCGAGGACAAGCGTTTGATTGAAGCCTACCAGTCCTCTCAGGATATTCACCGGATTACCGCTTCCCAGGTATTTCATACGCCGTTTGAGGAGGTAACAAGCCAGCAAAGAAGCAATGCAAAAGCGGTAAATTTCGGTATTGTGTATGGCATCAGCTCCTTTGGGCTGGGGCAGGATTTGAATATATCAAAAAAAGAAGCAGAGGAATATATTCATCAGTATTTTGCCACGTATCCGGGAGTGAAACAATATATGGATCGGTTGGTGGCGCAGGGAAAGACGGAGGGCTATGTGTCCACGCTTTTTGGTCGCAGAAGACCGATTCCGGAGTTTACAAGCGCGAATTTCATGCAGCGGCAGTTTGGGGAGCGTGTGGCGATGAATTCTCCGATCCAGGGAACGGCTGCCGATATCATAAAGATAGCGATGATCCGGGTGAATGAACGACTGAAACGGGAGCTGCCGGAGTCTCGAATGCTGCTACAGATTCACGACGAACTGTTGGTAGAAACAAGGGCTGATCAAATCGAGCAGGTACAGGCTGTGATGGAAGAGGAAATGCAGCACGCCGTCAAACTCCTGGTGCCATTAGAGGTAGAAGTGAAACAGGGGGCGAGCTGGTATGAGGCGAAGTAATTACAGAGAGAAAAGTAATCGGTAAAGGGAGTGGATAGGTGATGTTGGTCATTGGTCTGACAGGCGGAGTCGGAAGCGGGAAGTCAACGGTCAGCCAGTTGCTAAAAGAGGAATATCATGCTTTTGTGATTGATACGGATTCTTTAGGGCATCAGGTTAAATTGCCGGGACAGGAAGCCTATCAGCCGATTTTGGATCTGTTTGGAAAAGAGATTTTAGACGAGCAAGGCTTGATTGATAAAGGAAAGCTGGCTGAGCGGGTATTTGGATGCGAGCCGCTTTTGCAAAAGCTTAATGCGATGATTCATCCTGCCGTGATTCGCGAGGTAGAACGTCTGATTGCAGAACAACGGCAGGATGGAAGCTGTCCTTATGTGGTAGTAGAGACTGCTCTTTTGATAGAGTCAGGGCTTACTAGCTGCTGCGATGTGATTTGGTATGTCCATGCAAAGGAACAGGTACGCAGGAAGCGTTTAAAGCAGTCCAGGGGGTATTCCGAGGAGCGTATCCAGGCAGTTTTGGATCGTCAGAAAACAGAAGCGGAATTTCGGGAGGTTGCGGATGCGGTGATCGAGAATTCCGGCAGGGAGGAAGAAACCTGGCGGCAGGTACGCCTAGGGATAGAGCAATTAGGGAAAGACTGGAAAGGAAGGAAGAAATGAAGCTTTGTAGTATAGCCAGCGGAAGCAGCGGGAATTGTATTTATGTGGGGAGTGAGGACACGCATTTATTAGTAGACGTTGGTATCAGTAAAAAAAGAATCGAAGCCGGTCTTTGTGGAATTGAGGTAGATCCGAAAAAACTGTCCGGTATTTTAATCACGCATGAGCATTCCGATCATATCAGCGGACTGGGTGTTATGTCCCGTAAGCATAAGCTGCCGATTTATGCGACGTCAGAAACGATAGGGCGGATTTTAAATAACTCCGCAACAGGCGGAATCGATCCGGAGCTGTTTCATCCGATCGTGCCGGGAGCGATGTTTTTTATCGGAGGTATCAAAATACATTCTTTTTCCGTTCCGCATGACGCGGCAAATCCGGTTGGCTATACATTTGAAGCGGAGGGGAAAAAGGTTGGAGTGGCAACGGACATCGGCGTGGTAACAGAGGTAATTGCAGAGCATTTAAAGGGTGTTAGGGCATTGCTTTTAGAAGCGAATCATGATGTACATATGCTGGAAGCGGGGACATATCCGTATCAGTTAAAGCGGCGGATTTTAGGAAATCAGGGGCATCTTTCCAATGAGAATTCCGGTCGCCTGTTAGCCAGGATATGGACCAAGGAGTTAAAGCATATTTTTTTAGGGCATTTAAGCGAGGAAAACAACTTTCCGGATTTGGCGTATGAAACCGTCCGGCTGGAGCTGTTAAACGCCCATCAGGATTTTGAGCGTTATACCAGTTTGTCGGTTGCTTCGCGAAGCGAGGCATGTACCCCGGTGATGATATAAAAGAAAAAAGATCATAAAAAACGAGGAGGAAAAGGATGAAACGTGCAGTAATTACGGTAGTGGGAAAGGATAGCGTGGGAATTATCGCAAAGGTGTGTACCTTTCTGGCAGAAAACCAGATCAACATCCTGGATATTTCCCAAACGATTGTACAAGGATTTTTTCATATGATGATGGTAGTGGATTTGTCTGGTATCACGGTTGATTTTTCCGAAATCGCCGATGGACTGACCCGTTTGGGGGAAGAACAGCTTGGCGTAAAGGCGCAGATCCAAAGAGAAGAAATTTTTGATAAAATGCACCGGATTTA
>CAJUFW010000176.1 GCA_910585655.1 uncultured Lachnospiraceae bacterium | reverse complement strand
TGACTTCATTTTTAGATGGTGTTATAGTGAATTTAAAGGAGGATAAAATGAACACAAGAATTAAAGAATTAAGAGAACATTTTCAACTTACCATGGAAAAATTCGGCAACCGATTAGGCGTAAAAAAAAATACAGTTAGCCAATGGGAAAGCGGAACCAATTCTTTAACCGATCAAACAATAACTTCCATTTGCCGAGAATTTAACGTAAATGAAGATTGGTTGCGGAATGGTACAGGAGACATGTTCTTGCCTACCAGTCGTAGGAAGGAAATTGAAAAGCTTACAAATCAGTTATTGGCAGAGGAAGAAGATTCTTTTAAAAATCGTTTTATTGCTATGTTAGCTGATTTAAGTGTTAAAGAATGGGAATTTTTAGAAACCAGATTAAAACAACTTTATGAGGGGAACTATCAAAATCATGAAGAGACTTCCCCACCCCTTACAGCTACAAAGGAAGATTCGGCTCCAACTACTGTTGAAGAAGCCGAGGAAGAATATATAAAAAATCGCTTAACGCTTGCAAAAAAGACGGAACGATCTGCTTCAAGTATTACCAAAGAAAGCGGCAGGGAAAATTCTTTGAATAAGGCTTCTAATCAATAAAATAATTATATCATGATGTCAAAAAATTTTTCCTTAAAATACCACTATTATGGAGGATGTTATTATAATGGAAATTTTCAATCTTGGGACTATACTTGAAGTCGTGTTTTCTATTGTGTTTCATCTTATCGGTGCTACACTTAAACTAATTTTTGGATTTATTGGTGCAATTATTCAATATTTTTGGCTCCCAATTCTTGTTATTGTGGTCATTTGGTTTATATATCTTTACATAAAAGTAAAAAATATAGAACCAGGCGGAACAAATATATTAAATATAGATGATGCCAAAATAGGATATGATATTATGCCGCCAAACTTCAAAAAAGCTTTTTCTGATGGATTAGGAATGAGACACTCCTGCGGAACTTGTACTCATTGCAATAATATTAGAGGTAAGGAACCCGTTTGTACAAAATATGGCGTTAGATATAAGGGACATGCTTGCCTTGATAAAACAGTTTGCGATGATTATAATAATGTTCTGTTTTAGATTGGATTTCAAAAGTCAGATTTTTACTTTAAAAATTTCTATCAAAAGTATTGACATTTTTACTGTTACATGGATATAATAAGAGTGTAGCTTTGCTACTATTATTTTAAAAGTGTATCCCTGGCAGTAATCCCCCCACCATAAGGGGTGTGACAAACCCAGGGATATTTTTTTATTCTCAGGAGGAATTTATGATACGAACAGCAATCCTTGTCGATGGAGGATTTTACCGAAAAAGAGCATTTGCTCTTTTTGGAGACATTTCCCCAAAAGAACGAGCCGACGAATTAGAATTATATTGCAAAAGACATATTAAAGATGAACACACAGATACTGCTACCTTATATCGAGTATTTTATTATGACTGCCCGCCGATGAACAAAAAAGTTTATCATCCTCTGACACAATCTACTATTGATTTTGGTCAGACAGAAGAATATCAGTGGGCTACTGCTTTTTTTAAGGAACTTATGCACAAGCGAAAATTCGCTTTACGTTTGGGACACTTAGCTGAAGAACAGGCTTATTTTAATCTGAAACCTGATATCACAAAGAAACTAATGCGAGGTACAATTTCCCTTTCTGATATAAAAGAATCAGACTTTTTTATCAATGTTAAGCAAAAAGGCGTCGATATGAGAATCGGTATTGATATTTCTTCCTTATCTTTTAAAAAACAGGTAGATCGTATTGTTTTAGTTTCTGGTGATAGTGATTTTGTTCCTGCAGCAAAACAAGCTCGTCGTGAAGGAATTGATTTTATTTTAGACCCTATGCGTTCTCCTATAAAGGAAGATCTGTTTGAACATATAGATGGTATGCGAACAAAGGCTCCAAAGCTTATCTAATTTTAAATCAATAAACCGCTCCAGGCGGCAACCTGGAACGGCTCATGTGTTACCTGTAAACCAAAGGCTTACGATAACCTATCCAACAAATAGATTATATCATAAGTCTGGCAATTTTAAAAGGGCTTATTTTTTGTACCCTTTTTTACGATTGGAGACGATAAAATGAAACGAAAAACTACCGAAAAACTTTTGCTCCGGGTTGCTATCTATATTCGGGTATCCACTGACAAACAGGCTCGCGAAGGGGATTCCGTGCGCGAGCAGTTAGCAAGCGGCGAAAAGTATGTTGAAACACACGAAAATATGATTCTGGTCGGAACCTATATAGATGATGGGATTTCCGGACAAAAACTCAAAAGAAATGATTTCCAACGGCTACTTGATGATGTCCAAGATGGAAAAATCGATCTGATTGTCTTTACCAGACTTGATCGCTGGTTCCGGAACCTGCGACATTATCTTAATACACAGGATATCCTTGATAAATATGGCGTTTCCTGGTCTGCAATCGAACAGCCTTATTTTGACACCTCTACCCCTCACGGACGCGCTTTTGTAAACAACTCTATGATTTGGGCAGAACTGGAGGCTCAGAACGATTCTGATCGAATTATCAGTGTATTCAAGGATAAAGTCAAAAATGGCGAGGTCCTTTCTGGTTCCACTCCTATCGGATACTCTATCAAAGATAAACATCTTGTACCAAACGAAGAAGCTCACATAGCTGTTGCCATTTTTGATTTTTTTCTTAAAACTGGCAATTTACTTCAAACCCTCCACTATATGGAATCGGAATTTAATATTGTCCGCTCTATGGTCAGTGTTAAAAACATGCTGAAAAACAAACGATATATCGGAGAATATCAAGATAACAAAGAATTTTGTCCCCCTATCATCGATCGCGAAGTCTTTTTTGATGTGCAGCGCCTTTTAAAAATCAATGTAAAATCCGGAAAAAAGCATGACTATATTTTTAGTGGACTTATCATCTGTAGCGAATGCGATCATAGTATGAGCGCAGGACAACTAACATGTCCAGGTCATATGCGTGCCGATGGCACCCGCAAGACATCCTATAAATATAGCATTTACCGCTGTCGGCAAAACAAAACCTTGAAGCGGTGCGAAAATAAAAAAGTGATTTTTGAATCTACCCTTGAAAAGACTATCCTTACTCGAATCCGTCCAGAGTTAGAAAAATACATTGCAGATTATGAGATTGCAAATGCTCCCTTCGTTCGATCAGATGCTAAACGGCGAGCGATCGAAAGCAAACTACAAAAGTTAAAAGAATTGTTTTTAAATGAACTTATCACAATAGAGGAATTTAAGATTGACAGAGAGTCTTTGCTTGCACAACTCGAAAAAATCAACGCCGAAGCTTCTGCTCCTGTGAAAGACTTATCTTATCTAAAAGATTTTTTAAAAATAGATTTTGAAAGCCTATATGATTCCTTTTCTATTTTGGAAAAACGGCAGCTATGGCGTTCGATTATCCGGGAAATCCAAATCGATCGCGAAAAAAACATACAAATTATTTTTTTATGATTTGCTATACTACTAACTATATGTTACCAGTCGGCTCGTCCAGAATCATAATGCTGCTCTTATTCCGCCAGGCTGCCCTGGCAATCGCCAGCTTCTGCCACTGTCCGCCGGACAAATCATTCCCTTTCAGGCTATAACTGCCCAGCCGTTCTGACAGCCCTTCCTTCTGGCTCTCTACTACCTCCAGGGAATCCAGGCTTTTTAACAGTTCTCTAATCTCTCCGTCCTCTACTCGTCTGCTTCCATCCGAAATCACGATATTTTCCCGCATCGTATCCTCATAATGGGCAAAGTTCTGAACCGCTACTGTCAAGTCCTCCCGTACTCTGGCCGTCTCGGTTTTGATATCCCTGCCGCTAACGGAAATTTCTCCCTTTCCTGCTTCATATAATCCACAGAGCAAATTGATAAACGTCGTCTTCCCGGAACCATTTTCCCCGACAATCGCTACCTTTTCCCCAGGCCTTATCCGCACGGAAATATCATGCAAAATCTCCCGGTCGGTATCCGGATAAGCAAACGAAACTCCTTTAAAAGAAATTTCACCTGCCTGCTTCTGCCCTACTGTAGCCGAAGCTTCCCTCTGTTCCGCCATCCCCCGTTTCTTCTGGCCTTCGTCAGACATCTCCTGCCCGGAAAGCGTCTGCTCTCTTGGCAGCTCCATCAGGGAAAAATATTCTCCCATATACGGCAGATAGGAAACCAGGTTCGCCATCCCGGAAAAAAGATCCCCGGAAAACTGCAGGAGCTGTCTCGTCAGTGTCAATACAAGGGTAAACACACCGATTCCCAGCGCCGGGTTCTCATAAATCATCCGCGCCGTCCAAACCAGTACCAGCAGGCAGACCAGGTTCCGTACAATATCATTTACGACGTTAATGCCTGCGTGCTTGCCCATAATCCGGTTTTTTCTTCCGATATAACGATCCGCCGTGTCCCTCCATTTCCCTTTGATGACTGGAAACAGGCGGAAATGCCGTACCTCCTGCATAAATTCCTGTGTCGCCAGAATCCAGAAATAATGGTTGATCATGGCCGAATCCTGCATCCCACGCACCTCGTTCTGGAACGTTTCATCCTGATATTTATAGGTAATGTAGGCAGACGGCACGCTGACTAGAATGGTAATCACGACAAACCATGGGCTGACCCGTGCCAGGCTGGCCGCTACCAAAAGCAGCATCAGAAATTCCGCCAGGTACAGGCTGATTTCGGAAAGAACCTTTGTCACCTGCCCTCCGGTAAACTGCATGGCAAAATGCACCCGTTCCTGAAAATCCTCATGGTTCTCGATATAAGGATAACGCACCGTAGCCTGCAGCTCCAAAAGCGACTTCGTCACATGCCGGTTCGCATTCCTCGCATCCTCCTTCTGGCAATAGCTTTTTGCCGACTCTAGTAAAAGCTGGAGCAGCAGCAACGCCAACACCAGCAGGAACGGAAGCCATACGGTTTCCCAGACCACTCTGTCCGAGAACTTTCCTGCCACGCCGACCGCTACTTGCGCCCCTTCCAGGCTATCTGTACCAGTGGTACCCGCTGTAGCAGCCGCCCTGCTTCCGCTCACCACCAACACCCCCAACAGCCCATCCGTCAACGCCTGAAACTGCCTTGCCAACAAAACCGGCAAAAAGGCAAACACGACAGAAAGCACCGTCACTACATGGGACATCCTGGATTTCGTAGAAAAGCTTAACGCTACCGCACGCCTAAAATCCCAGAAGCTATGCCCTTTCTTGTTCTTCCCGTTTCTGTTCTCTTCCATGAAAACCTCTCCCTTCCTCTGCACTCTATCCGCTCAGCCATCCTTATATGGCTACAACTATTTCCTTCTCTACTACCTATTTCCTCTCTATTGCCATTTCATGATTATCGTATTCCGGCCATCCTCCTACGCTGGTTCCTGCTCGTACCATTTTGCCTGCTCCTGGTAAAACTCCGCGTACAAGCCCTTTTTCTTCATTAGCTCCTCATGATTGCCCTCTTCGGCCAGCTTCCCGTTATTTAATACCAAAATCCGATCCGCCATCCTAGCAAACGCTACCCTGTGGCTGATCATAATCACGGTTTTCCCCTGGTTCTCCTCGCGGATCCGGTCAAACAGCTCCCGCTCGGCAATCGGGTCAAGAGCAGCCGACGGCTCGTCAAAAATCAGGACGTTCCGCTCTCCCATATAGGCCCTGGCAATCGCCACCTTCTGCGCCTCTCCGCCGGACAGCATCACGCCCGACTTATCCACCCGCCTCATCAGCAGCGTAGACAGGCCGTTCGGCATCTTGGCCACCAGGCTTTCCGCACCGCCCAGACGGACTGCCTGTCCGATTTTTTTCGTATCCCCCATATCTTCAATGCTTCCATAGCCGATATTTTCCCCTAATGTCACATGAAGCAGGGCAGAATCCTGGAAAAAGATACCGATTTCCCTGGTCAGATCCTCGGTCGGGATGTTCCGGTAATCTTCTCCTGCAAACCGCAGAGTCCCGCCCGTCGGAGCAAACATTTTCGTCAGCAGACGGATTAAGGTACTCTTTCCGCTGCCATTGCAGCCGACCAGCGCAACGCTTTCCCCCTGACGGATCTGAAAGTTGATATCCGATAACACTTCTTTTTTATCATCATAAGAAAAGGAAAGATGCTCTGCCTCAAATATGTAATGCTCCGTATCCTGTCCCTTTTCACTAGGCATATCCGAATCACAGGAGGCCAGGCCACGAGAAGCCAGACTACGGGAAACCGAAGCTGCCCCTGGAACCGGAGTTTCCACATCAGGCCGTTTCTCCCAATTTCCTTCAAAGAAATTCATCTGGTGCCATACAACATAAAGCGACTGTAATAATGTACTATAGTTTAGCACAACTTCCTGAATGGAACCTGAAACGGTCTGCCCCATCGCATAAACTGCCGTAAAAATTCCCAGCTCCATCCGCCCGGCTAGCACCTGACGGACGGCAAAGCCCAGTACCGCGCTGATAAAGAGAAAATACACCAGCTTACTGGCGAGGGAAAGCCAGGCGTAGATTTTATCATTACCCTTTTCAAAGCCCTTGACTTGGTTGTATTCCTTTTCCCATTTCTCCACAATCCGGCTGCCCGCGCCAAACAAGCGGATTTCCTTCGCTACCCCGGTATTCATAACCATATCCATAAAATAGCCGCTCCGCTGATCCGCCAGCTTGATATCCGCCGTCCGATCCTTCACCTTATTGCCCAGACGGAGGTTTACCAGCACCACCAGCAGGATATAGAGAAACGTCACCAGGACAAGCTGCCACGAATACTGCAAAACCACCAAAGAAACCGACAGAATCGAAAGCGCCTTACTGAATAGAATAAATAACGTAGAAATAATCTCCGTCACCGCGCCGCAGCGGGCAATCGCAAAATAATAGTCCTCTTTGAACTTCTGGTCAAGAAACGTCTTGCGGCTGATATCCCGGATCGTTTCCATAACACGCTCCTCGGTTCCAAGGAAATATTTGTTATAAAGCACCAGCCAAATATAGCCATAATTAAAACGAGATCGGAAGAGCGTCGTGTA
>CAJUFW010000175.1 GCA_910585655.1 uncultured Lachnospiraceae bacterium | reverse complement strand
ACGAGATCGAGTAATGTGACTGGAGTTCAGACGTGTGCTCTTCCGATCTGATTTAGGTTGGGGAGGTCAGCAAAAATGATTACCATTCATGAGGTTATAGAGACAAACCAGATGATCCGACAGGAAAATCTGGACGTCAGGACGATTACGCTTGGGATTAGCTTGTTAGACTGTATCAGCCAGGATTTAGAGGATGTCAAGCGACGGATATATAAAAAGATTACCGAGACGGCGAAAGATTTGGTAGCAGTAGGAAATGAAATTGAAAAGGAATTTGGGATTCCGATTGTCAATAAACGGATTTCCGTAACGCCGATTGCTTTGGTAGGAGGCGCTGCCTGTCATTCTCCGGCAGATTTTGTAGAGCTTGCCAAGACGCTTGATCAGGCGGCGACGACCGTAGGCGTCAACTTTATCGGCGGCTATTCGGCCCTGGTGGCAAAAGGTATGACAATGGCAGAAGAAAACTTGATTCGTTCTATCCCGGAAGCTTTGTGTCTGACGGAGCGGGTATGCAGCTCTGTCAACTTAGGATCGACGAAAACAGGGATCAATATGGACGCGGTTCGGCTGATGGGAGAAGTGATCCGGGAAAGCGCGGAGCTTACGAAGGAACGGGATTCCTTAGGCTGCGCCAAGCTGGTCGTCTTTTGCAACGCGCCGGACGATAACCCGTTTATGGCAGGAGCGTTTCATGGAGTCACAGAGGCGGATGCCATTATCAACGTCGGCGTCAGCGGACCTGGCGTAGTAAAAAAGGCGTTGGAGGCAGTGCGGGATACGGACTTTGGGACACTTTGTGAAACGGTGAAAAAGACTGCTTTTAAAATCACCCGTGTAGGGCAGCTAGTCGCACAGGAGGCGTCGAAACGTCTGCAGATTCCTTTTGGAATCGTCGATCTTTCTCTGGCGCCGACTCCGGCGATCGGTGACAGCATTGCGGAGATTTTTGAAGAAATGGGATTGGAGCGGGCAGGCGCGCCGGGTACGACTGCAGCTTTGGCGCTCTTAAACGATCAAGTAAAAAAGGGCGGTGTGATGGCTTCCTCTTATGTAGGAGGTTTAAGCGGAGCGTTTATCCCGGTCAGTGAGGATCATGGAATGATTCAGGCAGTAGAAGAGGGGGCTTTGACCCTGGAAAAGCTAGAGGCGATGACTTGCGTCTGCTCGGTAGGACTTGATATGATTGCCGTGCCGGGAGATACTACAGCTTCTACGATATCCGGCATCATTGCAGATGAAATGGCGATTGGGATGATAAATCAAAAAACCACGGCAGTAAGATTGATTCCGGTGATTGGAAAACAAGTAGGGGATACAGCGGAGTTTGGCGGGCTTTTGGGATATGCCCCAATCATGCCGGTCAATTCGTTTTCCTGCGAGCGTTTTATCAATCGAGGCGGCAGAATACCGGCGCCTATTCATAGTTTTAAAAATTAAAGGCCAAAAATCAGGAGGTTTGTCAAATGGCAGTATTAGAAAGAATTGATTACAAAACTATTTTTACGTATTTTGAAGAAATCAGCGGTGTGCCGAGAGGCTCCCGTTACAACGAAAAAATCAGTAATTATCTGGTAGAGTTTGCAAAAAAACACCAGCTAGAGCATTACCAGGATGAATTGGGAAATGTGATTATCATAAAGGAAGCGGCTCCTGGTTATGAACATGCGCCTGCGGTGATCCTGCAAGGGCATATGGATATGGTCTGTGAAAAGGAAAGCGGCATAGAGCATGATTTTCAGACGGAGGGCTTAAAGCTTCGAGTAATAGAAGGGGAGACGCCAGAGGGAACTTATATTGAGGCGGAAGGAACGACTTTAGGCGGAGACGACGGAATTGCTCTGGCGTATGCTTTGGCGATTTTGGCAGGAGACTATAAGCATCCTCGTCTGGAGGCTGTTTTTACCGTGGATGAAGAAGTTGGGATGGATGGAGCGTATGCTCTAGACGTAACACCGTTAAAGGGATCTTATATGATTAATTTGGATTCAGAGGCGGAAGGAGCGCTGCTTTCTAGTTGTGCAGGAGGTCTTAAAGTAGACTGCGCGCTTCCGGTAGAACGGATTAGTCAGGAGGGACTTTCGGTCTGTCTGCGTATATTTGGTTTAAAGGGCGGGCATTCCGGAGAGGAAATCAACAGCAACCGCACCAACGCAGACGTATTGTTAGGGCGGCTGTTATTTGAACTAAAAAAAGAACTGGATTATAATCTGATTTCTCTGAAAGGCGGTTTAAAAGACAATGCAATTCCACGGGAAAGCAGCGCAAAGCTTCAGATCCGTCCGGAGGACTGGGAGAGATTAGAAGCGCTTTTGGCAGAACGGATTCTTGTATACAAGGAAGAACTTTCTGCCGCCGATCCGGAGGTTTCGCTTCAGGCAGAACGCCTGGCAGAAGAAACGGCAGAGGTTTTGACACCTGCTTCTGCGATTAAGGTACTGCATCAGCTTTTGGCAGCTCCAAACGGTGTTCAAAGCATGAGCGCGCATATTCCTGGGCTGGTGGAAAGTTCCCTGAATCTGGGCGTATTAAAGACAGAGGAAAATCAAGTCAATTTGACTTATTCGATCCGCAGTTCCGTTAGCTCTCTCAAGGCTTCGATTGCCGATAAAGTATGCTTTTTGACGGAATTTTTAGGAGGAGAAGCTTCTATTCATGGGGATTATCCAGCCTGGGAATATAAAGCAGACTCCAAGCTGCGGGAACTAATGATCCGGATATTTACGGAGCAGTATGGCAAGGCGCCGCAGGTAAAAGCAATTCATGCCGGATTGGAATGCGGTTTGATTTCCGAAAAGCTGCCGGGAATTGATATCGTAGCATTAGGACCGAATATGGCAGACATTCATACCCCGGAGGAAAAACTTTATGTGGAGTCGGTCAAGCGGGTCTTTGATTATGTAACGGCGGTTTTGGCACAGATGAACACCCTGTAAGGTACGTCATTTGAGGAATGGGATGAAACAGAAGTTAGGATCAAAGAGAATGAAACGGATTAAAATTGTGTATGGAATCGCAGGAGGGCTTCTGCTGCTGGCAGGGGTTCTTCTGCTGGCTCTTTTCCGACCAGGCGCTTTTTTACACTTGGAAAGAAAGCAAACGGAAGCAACACCCAAACCAGAGCCGGATTCAAAACCGGAAGTAAGTTGGCAGGAATCAGAACAAGAAGAATCGAAACAGCAGGAATTAGAACAGCAAGAATCAGAACAGCAAGAATCGAAGCAAGAAAAAACAGAGGATAGTAAGAATCCTGCAGATATCGCATCTCCCAAAGAAGAAGAAAACGAACCTGACAGGAAAGGATTTTCGATGGCTTTTTTCGGAGATACCTATTATAACCGTCAGCGTCTGTGGCAATATCAAAACAATGGGATCAAGGGGCTTTTAGACGATTCCTTGATTCGCTTGATCGCAGAAGCGGATGTCGCTGTTTTAAATCATGAATGTGCGTTTTCAGACGGCGGCACACCGATGGCGGACAAAGAATATACATACCGAATGACGCCTTCCCTTGCCGATTCTTATGTAGAAATGGGGATTGATCTGGTGACGTTGGCGAATAACCATGCGCTGGATTTCGGGACAGAGGCGCTTTCGGATACCTTTTCTACGCTGGATCAATATGGAATCGACTATATCGGCGCCGGTGAAAATTATGAGAGAGCAAAGCAGGCTGCCGTTTATGAACTGGATGGAAAAACGGTAGCGGTACTGGCGGCTTCCAGAGTGATTCCGGTAGTGGAATGGAATATCCTCAACCGGCAGCCAGGAATGTTTTGTACCTATGATTCTACCGCTTTAGAGGAAGAAATTCGCGCCTGTAAAGAACAGTACGATTATGTGGTGGTATATGTCCATTGGGGTGTGATGGAAATGGAAAGACCAGAGGATTATCAAAGGGAAATGGCATATCGCTATATAGATGCCGGAGCAGATGTGGTGATAGGAACTCATCCCCATGTGGTTCAGAGCGTAGAATTTTACCAGGGAAAGCCGATTTATTACAGCCTGGGGAATTTTTTATATGGTACTACGATTCAGCGGACGATGCTGTTGCTGCTAGAAGTGGATGGAAGCGGCGTCCTGCAAAGCCGGATTTATCCATGTTATGCACAAAACGGAACGACCTGTCAAATGGGGCAGGAAGAGGGGACAGAATTTTACCGTTATATGGAGAGCATCTCCTATTCGGTTCAGATAGACGATAAGGGATATGTAAAGGAGTCAGAGGATGGACGATCATAAAAATGAAGAACAGGAAAGGAACGAAGAGGATTTTGAACTTACCGAACTGGAATTGTCACTGGCAGAGCAGATTTCCGAGGAATTAGACGGAGGGAAACAGGAAGAGACGGCAGAGGAAGCAGAACCACCGAAAAAAAAGAAAAACTGGTTTCAGCGGATACCATTATGGGTAAGGATTCCTGTGATCAGCCTTTTAGGACTGGCGATTGTACTGGCGTTAGTAGTCAATGCGATGTTAGATCGGATTGTTGTAGACTTTGACGACGAACGGCTGGAAGAGCAGTTTGATCAGGATGAACAAAACGGATTAGAGGAAGTTAAACCAGAGGAGATTGTATGGGAACCGCCGACCGAGGAAGTCAAGCAGCGAGATGATGTGATCAATATTCTGCTGGTAGGAGAGGAAGCGATTGGTTCCGGTACAGCCAGAGGACGAACGGATTCGATTATGATAGCCAGTATCAACTTTGGTCAGAAGGCAGTCAAACTTACTTCACTGATGAGGGATTTGTATGTCCAGATCCCGGGCTATCAGGATAATAAGCTGAACTCTGCCTATGGAAGCGGAGGAATTCCTTTGCTAGAGGAAACCATTGAGCTGAACTTGGATATCGAGATTGACGGTTCGGTTTTGGTAAATTTTGAAGGCTTTGAGGATATCATTGACAGCCTGGGAGGAGTGGAACTGTCTCTGACTGCTGATGAAGCGTATTATCTGAATCATACCAACTATGTTTCCAATCCTGTCTACCGGACGCTGCGGGAAGGGATGCAGACATTAAACGGAAATCAGGCGTTGGGGTACATGCGAATCCGCTATGTACGGACGGCAGATAATGTAGCGGATGATTTTGGACGTACCTCCAGACAGCGCGCGCTGCTTGGTGCGATTTTTGAAAAGTATAAAAGTAAGTCACTGCCGGATCTGCTCCTTTTAATCAACCAACTGCTGCCATATGTCCAGACGGATATTTCTAAAACGGATATTATTTCCTATGCGACAAGCCTGGTAACAATGGGAATGGGAGAGTTAGAAACGATGCAGATTCCGCAAAACAACATGTACGATCCGTTGTATGTCAGAGGAATGGCAGTTTTGGTGCCGCATCTTCCGGAAAACGTTGCTGCCCTGCAGGAATTTATCTATGGTCCGGAGGAAGAATCCGACGACGATTTGGCAGGAACCATGGATCTGCCGGAGGGAGTGCAGCGGGAATAAACGGAATATTTCCAGGAAAAAACGCATAAAGTGAAGCAGGAACAGGGACGCCGGAAGGATCATCCATCCGGCGTCCTATTTGCGTACTGGTAAGGAGGTAGCCAGATGAAAGAATATCAGAAAACGCTTAAATTCCTGCTTATTGTGATTTTGACACTTTATGCCGGATGGCGTCTATTTGGTGTTTATCAGAACGAACAGGAGCGAATCCGCAGGGAGGAGCGAAGCGATGAAATTGCCCAACTGGCAAAAGTCGGTTTTGGAGAGGAGCAGCTAGCGGAGGTTACATATTTTCCGGTTGCTGCCGAGCGAAAACGAAATTCAGACGGAAGCTTGATGGAGCAGCCGGAGCAGTGTTTTTCCTATGAGGATAGCTTTGGGGAGGAACGTACTTACGGAGGGGAACGGAAGCATGAAGGAACGGACATTATGGCAATAGACGGCAGGAGCGGCGTCTATCCGGTGCTAAGTATGACAGACGGAGTAGTGGATAAGGTAGGATGGCTGGAACTGGGCGGCTATCGGGTTGGTATCCGCAGCCCGTCCGGTGTCTATTATTACTATGCGCACCTGGATTCTTACCGGAAAGATCTGGCTGAGGGACAGCAGATAAAAGCAGGAGATTTATTGGGATTTTTGGGTGACAGCGGTTATGGCAAAGAGGGAACAAAGGGAGAATTTCCGGCTCATCTGCACCTAGGCGTTTACCTGGGAGGCGACGAGGATGTGATCAATCCTTATCCGCTGCTGCGCTATGCAGAACCATTTATGCTCTCCTTTTGCGAGCTGGAAAATAAATAGAAAAAGAATAGACTACGGGCTAGAAATGTGCCGTAAGGTATGCTATAATAGTAGTATAGAACGATATTGTGCTGATGACAGATGGAAAGCGTACGAGAATATCGGACAGCGTAGGCAGGAGAGGATACTATGGAAATCAGGCTATGGCGGGAAATCTTAAATCCTTATATACTAGCAGTAGATGAGTTGATCGTAAAATTTAACCATGTGATTAAGGAATGCCGGGATGCAGGCGTCTATTCTCCGATTATAGAAGTAACGGGGCGTGTGAAAAAGATTTCTAGCATTTTGGAAAAAGCGCAGAAGAAAAAGATCAATTTTGAAGATATCGAAACGGAATTGGAGGATATTGCCGGAATCCGGATTATCTGCCAGTTTGTAGAGGATATTAAACAGGTGGTAGAAATTATCAAAAATCGAGAGGATATGGAAATCAAGCGTGTAAAGGATTATATCACTCACCAGAAAGACAGCGGCTACCGCAGCTATCATATGATTATCTATTACAATGTAGAAACCATGAACGGAAAAAAGCGGCTGCAGGTGGAGATTCAAATCCGAACGTTGGCAATGAACTTTTGGTCTACGATCGAACATTCTCTTCAATACAAATACAAAGGGAATATGCCGCCGCATGTAAAAGAGCGTCTAATCAATTCCGCTGAAGCAGTCCAGGTTATGGATCAGGAGATGTCCGCGATTCGGGACAATATTATGGATGCCAAAAATATGTTAGAAATCCGGGAAAGTATTGTAGCGGATATCCTAAACAATATCCAAAACCTGTATAAA
>CAJUFW010000174.1 GCA_910585655.1 uncultured Lachnospiraceae bacterium | reverse complement strand
CTGGATGCGTCTTACGAAGGCTTTGTGGCAGCCTTAAAAGATGCCGGTTATGTAGACGGGGAAAACATTGAGATTGACTTTAACAATGCACAGGGTGATCCCTCGAACTGTGAGACGATAGCCAACAAGCTGGTCAACAATCAAAGTGATTTGATTTTGGCGATTGCTACCAACTCTGCCCAGGCTTGCGCAGCCAAGACGACGGAGATCCCGATTTTATTTACGGCAGTTACCGATCCGGTGGTTGCCGGGCTTTGTGAAAGCGTAGAAACACCGGGAACCAATATATCCGGTTCTTCGGATTTGAACCCGGTAAAGGAGCAGATTGATCTGCTGCTGCAGATTCTTCCGGATGCAAAGAAGATTGCGATTATGTATTGCTCTGCAGAGGATAATTCGATTGTTCAGGCAGATTTGGCAAAGACGGCTTGTGAGGCGGTAAATCTGGAATATATGGAAGCTACTGTATCGGATTCCAACCAAATCCAGTCTGTTACCGAATCTTTGATCGGCAAGGTAGATGCCATTTATATTCCAACGGACAATTTGCTGGCAGAGGGAATGGCAACTGTAGCAATGGTGGCAAATGCCAACCATTTGCCTATTATTGCAGGTGAGGAAAATATGGTAGCGAATGGAGCGCTTGCCACTTATGGGCTGGATTACTTTGAGATCGGCAAAAAAGCAGGAGAAATGGCTGTAGAGATCCTCAAAAACGGAAAGGATGTCAGCCAAATGCCAGTGGCATATTTGTCTGCCGAAAACTGTACGTTAGCAATCAATACAACCACTGCCGAGGAGCTTAACATTACCATTCCAGAAGATTTATTAAAGGATGCAAAGATAGTAGGAGCAGAAGAATAAGTTCTGTATAGAAGAAACAGCAGGGAGAGAGAGCGTTCCTGCAGAAATGAGGAGTAGTATGGGAATCTTATTAGCAGTACAAGGGGCTGTCAGCCAGGGTGTGCTATGGGGCATTATGGCAATAGGAGTTTACCTGACCTTTCGGATACTGGATGTAGCGGATTTGAGTGTAGACGGCAGCTTTGCCACCGGTGGATCGATCTGTGCCGTGATGATTGTAAACGGCATGAATCCTTTGTTGGCAGTGTTGCTGGCTACAGCAGGCGGTGTAGTGGCAGGCTTTGTAACAGGTGTGTTACATACCAAATGTGCGATTCCGGCGATTTTGGCAGGTATTTTGACACAGCTTGGTTTGTATTCCATCAATCTGCATATTATGGGACGCTCTAACACGCCTCTGCTACGGGTGGTTACACTGTTTTCCGCTTTGTCTGATGCAACAGGAATTCCGCTGGCATGGATCACGCTGGCATTGGGAGTGGTATTTGCCATAGTGGTGATTGCAGTATTGTATTGGTTTTTTGGGACGGCAATTGGAAGCGCAATCCGTGCAACCGGAAATAACGAAAATATGATTCGTTCTTTAGGTGTGAATACCAATATGACAAAAATTCTTGGGCTTAGTATCAGCAATGGTCTGGTTGCAATGTCTGGTGCGTTGGTGACACAGAGCCAGGGATATGCGGATGTAAAAATGGGAATTGGCGCGATTGTGATTGGTTTGGCGTCTATTATCATCGGAGAAGTTATTTTCGGGCATAAGCTAAATTTTGCGGTGAAGCTGACTTCGGTGATGGTCGGTTCTATTATTTACCGGACGATCGTCGCGGTCGTGTTGCAGCTAGGTTTAAGCACCGATGATTTAAAGCTGCTGACCGCAGTTTTGGTAGCGGCGGCTTTGACGGTGCCGGTGTTGTTGGAAAAAAGAAGGCAGTTAGCCGGTTATACTCCGGCGCCAAAAGAAACGGTGACAGAGAGAGAGGAGGATTCCCATGCTGACGATTAGTCATGTGAGCAAAACCTTTAACAAAGGAACCATCAATGAAAAAAAGGCATTGCAGGACTTAAATCTTCATTTAGAGCCAGGGGATTTCGTAACGATTATCGGCGGAAACGGAGCCGGCAAATCCACGATGCTAAATATGGTAGCAGGGGTTTATCCGATTGACTGTGGTATGATTCATTTAGATGGAGTCAATATTTCCAGGATGCCGGAGCATAAGCGGGCTGCCTATTTGGGACGGGTGTTCCAGGATCCGATGATGGGGACGAGTGCCGATATGGGAATCCAGGAAAACTTAGCTTTGGCGTATCGGCGCGGACAGCGGCGCGGTTTAAGCTGGGGAATCACCAAAAAGGAAAAAGAAGAGTATGCAGAGCGTTTGAAAATCCTGGGACTTGGTTTAGAAGAGCGTATGACTTCAAAGGTCGGTTTGCTTTCGGGCGGGCAGCGGCAGGCGCTGACATTGCTGATGGCGACGCTCAAACGTCCTAAGCTATTGTTGTTGGATGAGCATACGGCTGCTCTGGATCCGAAGACGGCTGCAAAGGTACTAGAAGTAACCGAAAATATCGTAAGTGGGGAGCATTTGACGGCGTTGATGGTAACGCATAACATGAAAGATGCGATTCGGATTGGTAATCGCCTGATCATGATGCACGAAGGACATGTGATTTATGATGTGGCAGGAGAGGAAAAAAAGAAGCTTAAAGTAGCGGATTTGTTAGAGAAATTTGAAGCCGCCAGCGGCGGAGAGTTTGCCAATGACAGGATGATATTGTCATGAGCGGCAAGGAAAACGGGACGGCAAAGCAGATTCGAGGCAGTCTGCTTTTACTGCTAGCCGCCTTTATCTGGGGAATAGCTTTTGTCGCGCAGAGCGTCGGTATGGAATACGTAGGACCGTTTACCTTTATCAGCATCCGCTTTCTTTTAGGAGGGATCGTATTACTTCCGGTAGTTGCAATAGGCAGGAAGCAGATGTTGCCAAGTCAGCCGGTAGACAAAAAAGGACATAAGCTGCTTATAGGCGGAATTTGCTGTGGTTTTGCTTTATTGGCAGCCAGCAGTCTTCAACAAATCGGGATTTCGCATACTACCGTAGGAAAAGCAGGCTTTATTACGGCGCTCTATATTGTATTTGTACCATTGTTCGGTATTTTTTTCCGGAGAATTCCCGGAGTGCGGGTATGGATTGCCGTTCTGATGTCAGCATTAGGGTTGTATCTGTTGTGCATGAAAGGAAGTCTCCAGCTTTCCATAGGGGATACATATGTATTCTTATGTGCAATCGCTTTTTCCGTTCATATCTTATTGGTAGACCATTTTTCTGGCAGAGTTGATCCAATCCAGCTTTCTTGTCTGCAGTTTTTGGTCTGCGGGATAGCGGCTGCAGTGCCGATGTTGTTTGAAGCACCAAATCTGACTGCATTGTGTGAAGCGGCGCTGCCGATTCTCTATGCCGGGATTTTATCTAGCGGCGTGGCTTTTACCTTGCAGGTAGTGGCGCAAAAGGATACAAATCCTACTGCTGCGTCCTTAATTATGAGCCTGGAGTCGGTTTTTTCCGTACTGGCAGGCTGGGTGCTGTTAGGGCAAAGACTAAGCTGGCGGGAAGGTGTCGGCTGTATTTTGATGTTTGCGGCGATGGTATTGGCACAGCTTCCGGGAAAAAGGAAATCCAACCAGTAGGCAGGAGGTAAGGGATGAAAAAGTATCGAAACATGTCGGTAGAGGAAATATTGGCAGCGCAGAAAAAATCGGCTGCTTTGCGGATCGTTGGTTATGTGATCGCTGTGCTTGTGATTTTGCTTAGCCTGGGAGCTTATTGGTATAGCGTATTGTCCATTATCAGTTCCTTGACGCTGGTAGTGGCAGGATTTTTATTTTTGCGTTTGATCGGCAGGCTGCAAAAACTCCGCTATGGGAAGATTGAGCTGATTCTAATGGATGACTGTGATTGTGAAAAATATCTGGCAGTTTATCAGGCGCTTCGGGCAAAAAAGCCGCAGAAAAACCGGATGGATACCATCAACATTGCAAAAGGATATTTTTTTAAAGGTGATTTTGCTGCGACAAAACAGGAACTTAGTACCATAAAAAAAGAAGAATTGAAGGGAAAGAGCTGGATTCCATATTTGAATGTAGCGCTTCAAAATTATTTGGAGTTAGGTGAGCTTCAACATGCCAGGGCAGTAAGGCAGGAGCTGGAAAAATATGAGGCGAATCAGAAAAGCGGTTCTCCGGCGGCAAGGCTGGCAGCTAATTTGATTCAGTATACCGATTTTGCAGAAGCATTCCGGCGTAAGGATTATGAGACCGCCAGGGGATTGCAGGAATCCGTACGCAGCCTATCCAATCATGCAGCTCAGCTTTCCTTACTTTATTACCGGATGGCAGTGATGGAGTTAAGCGCAGGAGAAAAAGAAGAGGCAAAAGAACATTTGGAATATGTCAGGGAATATGGCGGTCAGATTTTTGTCAGAGAAGAAGCAGAAAAGCTATTGAAAGAGGAGTTTGAAATTCAATAGAGAAATGAGAACAGGAATACAGCCCGTACCAAAAGATACGGGCTGTTTGAAGGAAACATATTTTGGAAAACAAACTCGATCAGGAAATCGAGCTTGTGTGAGAAAAATGCGGAAGATGGGACTTGAACCCACACGAGAATACACCCACAAGATCCTTAGTCTTGCCTGTCTGCCAATTCCAGCACTTCCGCCTACCAAACGGTACGCTCCTA
The DNA here is from genome assembly GCA_910585655.1 of uncultured Lachnospiraceae bacterium. GTDB lineage: Bacteria > Bacillota > Clostridia > Lachnospirales > Lachnospiraceae > MGBC131033. Next base: position 2,458 of record CAJUFW010000174.1, on the reverse strand, counting down.
TCCAAAGGAGAAATAATGTCTATACTAATATATCCTCTCTTGGACAAGATTTACTATAACACAAAACAGAATAAAAAGCAAGCAAAAAAATCGAAAAACGAAAAAAATCTTCTGTAAATGGGTGAGAGGAAAGAAGCAGAAAATATTGACAGATATCAGACTACGCCATATAATAAAGATGGTAAGACAATTTCCCTAAAATATCCAAATACGAGGCGGAATTTAGAGAAAAAATTTTTCCTAAAAGACGCTAAAGAAACCTTCTTCATTTGCCGATATAGGAGTTGAAGCCCAATAAGAGTAAATAGCTCACAAGTATCTGTGCGAGGAGGTTGATAAGCAAATCGTGTTTGATATTTATGAATAGAGAGGAAGCTTTCCGTACAAAAGGTTCCAATCGTTCAAAGAGAGTTGTCAAGGATGACAGACCGAAGGGATACTCCTTACCGTACATAGGGAGAGGAAATCGGTTACGACAAAAGGAGGTTGCGAAAAATTATGAAGAATTTTAAAAGAAAATTGGCGGGATTCTTAGTATTCGCCATGGTTCTTGGTATTATGGCACCAGGTGTGGTAGCTCAGGCTGCAGACAGTGATGCCGGAAGCGTAAGTGTGAATTATAGTGAGGAGCGGTTAAACTTTACCAACTTACCAAGCAGTGCAGCAGCTGTACAATATGGAGATGGAACTAGCATTGAGAAGGTAAAGTGGGAAGAGGCTGAGGTCAAGAATGGCAGTGTAGAAGTGGATCTTTCTTGGGTAAAGAAGAATAAAGCAACTACTATTTACTATAAGGTTCTATCAAAAGATGGAGGAGTAGTAACTAATAGTTCTATCACCACCCCAGTACAAGAGACAAAGTTAAAAGCAGCTCTTATCGCTACTGCTACTTGTGCAGCAGTTAAGAAAGTTCCTGCAGTAGAGGATGCAGCTTTATCAACAGGTTCTGATGATACAGGATATATTATTGTATATAATTCTGACACAAACACTGTAGTTTCGCCTGGAACTATTGAGTGGAGAAAAGGTACAACTGGTACATGGCAACCAATGAGTACCTTAACAGCTAAATTACCGACGTTTAAAGCAAAAGGAGCTACTCTTTATTTTAGAGTAGAGGGAAGTAGCGACGCTTGGGCATCCAAAGAAGTTAAATTTGCATATAAGAAACAGGCAAATGCTCCTAAGGCAAAGGTTGATGTTTCAAAATTGACTCTTGGATTAAAGGCAGGTCAGGAATATCAGGTTGTATATCAGGGTCAGAGTTGGCCAGAAGATTGGGTTAACTTAACCGATGATATGAACTTAGATGCGACCAAGATTAAGAATTTGACTATTTCTGATCTTTGGACAGAGAGTAGCGCACCAGGAACAGGAACAGCAATTAATACAGACAATTTTTATGATGGAACAGCTTTAAAAATTAGAGTACGTACTGCTGCTAGTTCTGTAAAAGGAACCATTCCTTCTAAAGCTTATTCCTTTACTGTAAAAGCTGCTACTATGGCTGCTACTGCCAGTGATGCAGGTATTAAGTTAGGTTATGATCCGGAAAAAGAATCTTATACCCTTGTAAATACAAATGAAGGTGTTGATTATGAATACTCATTTGTAACTACAGATGGTGGAATTAAGGTTTCAAAATGGACGAAGCTGGCTGGTAAGAAGGAAGGTAAAGATGCAAAGGTAGTAGCTGTTAAGGAAACAAAGGCAAAGCCAGTATTGGTGATTCGTAAAGCCGGTGTTAAAGGCAATGAAAAGAAAGGAATCAAAGAATTTGTAGCCAGTGAGTATATTGAAGTAGTCAGTGCAGATATTAAAGCAACTGGTAAAACAACTCTTTCTGGTGCAAGTATTGGTGGGAAAAATGCTGCTAATTTCTCTGCTCCAATAGTGGATGCTGAGAACCTTACAGTTACTGTTTCTGGTTCTGCCGTTTCTGGTGCAGCAACAGAGTTTACAGTAACAATTGACATGGACAATTTAAGTGCTAGCGTTACGAAGGCTACGGCAGATAAAAAAGTAGGAGATGCTTCTATATCTGCAAGTGCTTTAAAGGATGGTAGTGTTACATTAACAATATCCGTTCCTGCAGGAAAAACGGTAGCAAATCAGGAAGTAAAGGTAGCATTTGGTAAGAAGACTACAGTTAAGCTTAAATTAAGTGTAGGCGCACCAAACTCAAACTAACTCGCTCAGATAGAGCATAAACACTTATCGGGCAGATAAGAAACGACAGAGCCGATTCGGAAGTAATTCCGGATCGGCTCGTTTCTCCTAAAGGATAGTATGCTAACACCATTGACTCTTTTAGGATATTTAATTCCCAAATAAAAAAATAGAAAAAAATAAAAAAAGTACTTGCATTTTTAAAAGAGATCGTATATAATAGTCATTGTTGTTGATGGGCTATCGCCAAACGGTAAGGCAACGGACTCTGACTCCGTCATTTCAAGGT
>CAJUFW010000173.1 GCA_910585655.1 uncultured Lachnospiraceae bacterium | reverse complement strand
GGAGTTCCCTCCCTCGTATAATAAGTTTATAGCCAATCAAAACAGGTTATAGACTTATTCTTTTTTCTGATATAGATGAAGGATGATTCAGAAGGAAAATCTTCCCCATCCTGTGTAACGGAATAGCTAAGATGGTTTTCGTGTTTGGTAAGAAAGCGTTTGTCATACTGCTTCAGCGATAATCCTTTTGACTTTTATTTTAGAACAGTATATACTCTAAAATGTAAATACGTCTACTAGAATTCCGGGTTAAAGCTCGACTACTACGATTTTGAAAGGAATGGAAGCATTATGAGGTTTTTCTTGAAACATCCGCGATTTTGGGGCAGTTTGTTCATCGCGATTGCGATGATTGGTTCCAATGTCGGGTCGGCTTGGGCTGGTGGGGAGTATCGGTTTTTGAGTATGGCACCACCGTGGCAGAACAGTGCTCCGGCCAGTGTTGGGTTCCAGGCTTTGGCATGGACGGTGTATCCGCTGTCTATCGCCTCGCTGGTGCTGGGTGTATATCTTTGGAGCAGGTATAGGCGGTCATAAAAATTATATCCCCCGAACGGTCATTGCCGTACGGGGATATAGGTTCAGTTCAGATAGTTTTTATTCTGGTAAGTCGCCCACATTGAAGAATGGTGCGTGTTCTTTCCATTGGATATCCGAGTAAGTCAAGTTTACTTTTTGTAATGGTAGTAGTCAGCGATACCAGGTTGTCGTATGAGCCTAATTTCGCCTTCCTCCCTTCTATCGTTTTTGATTTCTGTGGCTTCCTATAGCTCCCTTATCCAAAAATCTCCGTTTTTTGACGGAAGTTCCGAAGAAAGTCTGCGGAAAAACCGCTAAAAAAACAAAGGGTCAAATCGGTATTTCATAACTTTTGGTCTGCTCTCGCCTTGGAGGCTTCTCGTTTTGGGCAGGCTGCTGCCTTTGGGTATTTGCATCCGTTTTTAACTCTGGTTTTTAGTCCATAGGCAATCTGGAAGGCAGGATAGATACAAAGACATTCCGCCATAGAACCTTGACCGGACAGCAGGTGTCTGGCGTATTTTTCCTTGAGGACAAATTTTCCGAACTGGGGCAATTCAATTTCTTCTCCTGCAATCAGTCGTTCTGCCACCAGACCGGAGGAAACTGTATACAGTTCCTCTACTGCATAGGTCGTCATCTGACATCGTTTGGAAATTTCTTCGATAAATTCTTTTTTATTCAAGCACATCGCCTCCATAGCGTTGAAATGGGATTCCATATAGTTTTAGTTTCCCTTGCGGATCTTCTTTGATATAGGAAACGGGAGTACGGGACTGCTTCATCAGATCGATGATCGCAGCGTTTTCATAGTGGAACAGGATATAGAAAAGCAGCCTGGCGATTCTCACGTATTTTTTCTTATCCGTAAAGGTAATTAAGGTAAAAAGAGTATGTTGGTTTAGTTTCATTTTTTGAATCTGACCAGCCAGATCGTCTTTATAAGCCTGGGTAAGCGTATAGGCTTCCTCTGCCGTGTAGTAGTCTTTTGACCATACGGCTTGAATCGCGGAAACCGTATCTTCACATAGGGAGACAATCCGGCTGGTCTGCTTCCGGTTGACCGAGTTTGGCTGGAAGTCCGGGAAACGGAAACACTCCGATAACGGAAGCAAATCGGCGGTTTTTGTTTTTTTAGAACGGTAGTGAGTTAGCTCCTCCAACAAAAAGTCCATAGAGGTCTGATAAGAGCGGTAGCTTGTTTTTTTCGGGTTCCGATAGCCTTTTGCCAGAGCAATAAAGCCTAGAAAAGCCGGTTTGATGCTCCGTCCGTCCGCCGTTTTGCTTTGCCATTTTTTCTTGATCCGACTTAGTTCCTGGCTGGAGGAAAGCTCAAATTCCTTTTTCGCCTTGTCGATTTCGATACAGCTTAGGACGTTTAAAATACAGATATCCTGATACAGTTCCTGGATTTCCTCATAGTAGTTACATAAAATGCTACGTGAAGCATCTGATTTGCCCTGGAACGAGGCTTCCTCGCATGGGGACTGGTTTACAGTATCCCAGAGGAGAGAGTTTAACTCTTGAGAAAGATTGACGATTTCGCCGATTTTATTTTCACTCGTCCGGTAGTCCAGATCGGATTGGTCCATATGAGTGTAATGACGTCTGGATTTGCTTGCTTTTACGAGATTGGCAGGGACTTTAAAATACTCGTAGTTTTTTAGGGCGGCGCGGATCAGGATTTTATTGTCGGTCAGAATCATCATATCAGAATCAAAATCCGCTCCGCTGAGCCGTTCCAGGATATTTTCACGGATGGAATTGATACAGACGATTTCTTCCGTCAGGTGAAAATAGCGGTCGATCCCCTCATGCGGCATATTGGTGGAAAGCAGGAGGTTGGAGGTGGAAATATGGGGGCTGCGGCAGCCGAGAAGCTTGCTTCCGTAAGGGTAGCGCGTCGTGTGCAGATATCCGGGCGGAAGGGAAGTCTCTCCGGAGGAAGCGTCAAACCTGCCGATCGTATGAAGGAGCATTTCATAGGGATTGCCAAATAGAACGGAATAGTTGCCGTCGATTAGGATATGTCCTTTTTTCATATTTTTCAGATAGGCTTTGCAGGCTTCCTTTTTAAATTCATAAAAATATTTGGTTTTGCAAAAAATAGAGGAACGTTTTAGCATCGTATAAATGATCTCGTTTTTATCTTGCATGACGTTTGTCAAATCTGCTTCCTCCTCGGTTTCCTCCGGTACAAAGCATTTGACATGGTATTTGAGGACGTCGGGGTCGGTATGGAGGAGGTTGACATAGTGCAGGGAGGGCGCAAGCAAGGAATGGATGTCCTCCTGGCTTAGCTGTAGGGTGTTAAGAAGCTGGTAATGCGTCTGTACCAGTCTGCCTCCGAAAAAATGTGTTTTCTTTTCATGCTTGACGATGCTAAAAGTCGGCTCTATCTGTCTGAGCCATTGCTCTAAAGGGGCAAATTTGCCATATTTAACGCTGCTTGGCGTAGTGACAAGCTTGATATCTTCAATGCGTTCCGCCAGTGTGATACTTTGTGGGTGGAGCTTAGAAAGGCAGGTAATACCCTGATCAAAAAACCATTGCTGCAATTTCGTATGAAAGCAGCAGGATTTAAAAAAGCGGTTACGAAGCAGTATCATTCCATAGGACGCATAATCTCCTAATAAGCTGCTGTCGATCAGAGACTGCCCGTCAAAAATGGAATTGGTGATTTCGGTTTCTCCTTCACGGGCGGTCATATGCTTGTCCTTATCCAATTCCACCAAAACAGAGTTTTCCGGAAAGCGGCTTTCACAGTCCGGGACAATGAGGATGCTTTTCGGATCGATGGTGAGAAGATCAATCGCGCTGCTTGTAGGGAGAGAAAGATAGGATTCGAGCGCTGCCAAATCGACCGGTTCTCCCTCTTGGATGTTCAGACCGCACAGCTCCCATTCGTGAAAACGAGGATAGAGCTGTTCTTCCACAAAAAGGCATTTCCCGACACGAGCCGAACCGGACGTGCGTTTGAGGCGGACATAGTGGAGTCCATTACAGAAGAAGCCATGCTCGTATAAGGAGTCCCGCAACTCCTTCCGGGAGCAGGTTACTTTTTGTGTATGGAGAGCATAAACGTTGTTTCCCGACTTGTCTGTTTCATAGGAAAAGCCGTTTGGCAGAGGGAGAGGGGAGCGCGCCTTGGTGGGAGCAGAAACGATAACGCCGACGATTTGTTCCTCGCAGACGGCAAGGTTGTCGGAAAATTCCAGCTCTTCCAGGGAATAACCCTCCATGACATAGGTGTTCTTTTTGATTTGATTGAATTCCTTACTGTTATATTGAAAGGTAACGTTGATCACCTTGTCGCTGTATTCTCTGTCGTTATGCCAAAAGGAAAAAGAAAGCTTATCGGAATAGACCTCTTTAGCGATTTCCCGGAGCTTTTCCCGATCCAGGCTGAAATCAAGCGCGCTGGCAAAGCGGTGATAATTCGGTTCTCCCGTTTGGCTGACCAGGCGGTAGCCGATGAGGTCTTTTTGCTCCTTGCCGGAAAAATAACAATAGTTAGCCAGATAAAGATCCTTGGCGTCGATGCTTGGGATATAGAGACTGGCAGGAACCGGCTGCTTTTTTCTCATAACGGAGACTCCTTTCTCTGCGTCCTGTTGGAAAGCGGTTCTAGCCATACTTCCCAGTATCCGCCGCAGTATTTGGTGCGTAAAGTATCGTAATGAAATTTGGCAAGGTCTAAAATCTGATAGATATAATAACAGTAATCTACCTGCCCATGTCGGATGGAAGAAAGGACGCTGTTGATATACTGGCAATAGCTCTGCCAGTTGGTAATGCCAAGGTAACTGCCTTTTTCTTCTTCGTTCCAACTGGCGACATCCGTAGAATAGGCTCCGCCCATTTTTTTGATATGCCTGCGGTAAGGCGTAAGGAAAAGCTTTCTTATCTGAAATTCTTTCTGCCAGGCTTCATCGGTCAGATCCGGCAGCGGTCTGCCGTTCGTATTGGAGATAAGCTTTTGCCTTCGCAATTCCTCAAGCGTCATGTTTTGAAAGCGTAATGGCGTTCTTTTAATTGATATAGGAACAGGTGTATTGAAATCATTTGCTTTCACTTCTCCTCCAGGGATAGTAGTATCGACCGGATAAAATGTCTTTTTGGGTTTCATAAAAAATGTCTCCTTTCGTTTTTTGAGTAGAGGAACTTCTCTGTAAAACAGCGGCTGTTTTTATTTCTTGCTTTTATATTCTCTTTTTGATTAGGATTTGTTCTGCAAATTTGCGTTTTGAAAAATTTTGAACGTGGTATTTAACAGAAAGAAACCGGCTTTAGAACAGGAGTTGTAAAAAAGAAAAAAGCGATTTTAAAACAAAAAATGGAGTAAAAAACAGATAGAAAAAAATGGAATAAATAAAGAACGAATGTTCCTAAAATCTATTGACAAAAACGAATATTTGTTTTAAAATAGACGATAGAACGGACAAGGAAGGAACGGTTAAAAGATGGAGGAAAAAAGAATGGAGCAGATTTTGATTTCGTATTATGAAGACAATGCAAAGAGGTTAAGACTTATCGTGGACAAGCTTTTGGCGCGATTCGGCGGCTTATCTCCCAAAGACACCGATGATTTTTATTCTTTGGCAAATGAGGTATTTGTAGATGTCCTGCAAAAATATGACGACCGAAAGCCGTTTGATTCTTTTTTGTATTGCTGCCTGTCCAATAAAATCAAAAGCGAGATGACCAGAAGGAACCGGGAGAAGCGGAAGGCGGACGGGCTATCCGTTCCGCTAGATGCCCCATGGGGAGAAGAGGATATGACATTGGCTGACGTTCTGGCAAGTGACTTTAACCTGGAGCGGGAGGTATTGGGCGAGGAGGGGGAGCAAAGCAGAAAAATAGAGCGATATCTCCTCTCCTTGTCTGTACAGGAACGGAGGGTGCTGACGCTCCTGGCTGCCTCTTACAAAGCCAGGGAGATTCAACGGCTGTTACATATTTCAAAAAAGGAATATCTGGACGCTCTGGCAGGGATTCATGCGTATGAAAATATATCTCTGTTGTTTTAGAGCAGTTTGAAAAAGAACGAGTGTGAATACATTCGGGAAAGGATGGAAGAAGAATGAGCGTGACAGAAAATCAGATAATAGGAGAGAACCATACAGGGTTCGTAAAAGAAAGCTATACAAATAGAGAGCTTGAGGAGTTGTTGGCAAGCGGCAGATTAAGAAAGGATCATCCTTTGCGGCGGAAGCCGGATCAATGGGGAAAAGCAGAAAAAGATGGTCTGATTGTCAGCGTGATAAAAGAAGAGGACATAGATCCTATCAAGCTGTGCGAACAGCATGGCGAAGGGGAAGCAGTATTGTGGCTGATTGACGGAGTGCAGCGGATTTCTACGTTAGACGAATACAGGAACGGCGGGTTTCCATTGGGCAGGGAACTGGAAGAGCCAGTTGTCGTCTATTGGCGGTATGAATTTGCGGACGATAGAACGGCGCAGGAGGAAAGCGATGGGAACTACAGTAAGAAAGCGGTAAAATTAAAATACGATCTACGTGGGAAAAGCTATCAGGATTTGCCGGTTGAGTTAAGGGAGAGACTGGATCAGTATAAAATGGAAGCGGTCAGATATGTAAATTGCAGCGAGGAAGAGATCGGATATCATATCCGCAGATACAACAGACAAACGCCGATGAATACCGCGCAGAGCGTTATGACCTATATGGATCATGTGGCAAAGGAAGTAAAAAGGATTTCTCTTTCTAACCGCTTTTTTAAAGATTGTGGAACATACAGTGCCAAGGAGAGGAACAACGGAACCATCGAGAGGATTGTTATGGAATCCGTGATGGGGATGTTTCATTTGAAAGACTGGCAAAAGCAAAGCAAAAAGATGGGAGCTTATCTAAATCAAAACGCTTCAAAAGAGGAGTTTGAACAGTTGGATCAAAACCTGCACAGTCTGGAGAACATCGTTAGAAAGCATAAGGATTTACGTAGTTTGTTTACCAGCAAAACTTCCTTTCTTTGGTTTACGCTTTATCATCTTTTTTTAAAAAAGCACAAGGAGGAGGAACTCTTTGCTGAATTTTTAGAAGATTTTCAAAAAGGAGAGAAACAGCCAGCGCCAGACTGCTATACGGAAACAAAAGATAAAGCAATCGTAACAAAAAAACTAAGGCGATTGGAAAGGATGTTACATCGTTTCCTTTCCGCAAGGCAGGCGGACGACGAGAAAAACAGTGAAACTTTGACCATGGATTTGGTACGGGAATTGGTCAGTAAAAAGGCGACAAGAGAGGATATGGAGCAGTACGAAGAGGTATTAGCGGATCTAATGGCAGACGTCGATCCGCAGTCCCCTCTTTTGGAAAAAGAAAATCATCCGTCCCTGGTCGCTTTGGTGGCATATTCTTTTTTCCAGGATGTGGATCTGGATAACTGGATCGTAGAATATGCCCATAGGAATTCCGACTATAACAAAGACCAAAGACAGAATTTTTTCCGGATGAAGGAGGATTTTGAAGCGTTTGAAAAGCCTGTACATTGAGCAGGCAAAAGCTACGAGGAAATTTTATCCTTTTCCAGCAAGAAGACTCCGACTTCTAAAGTCGGGGATGAATTGC
>CAJUFW010000172.1 GCA_910585655.1 uncultured Lachnospiraceae bacterium | reverse complement strand
TGCGCTGCAAGATGAGAATAAAATGTCTTCCAAAGTGCCTTGTCTGCCGGTTAGCGAAGCGATTTTAGAGGCTTCAAAGGACGCGCTTTTGGAGTATGAACAGCATATGTACCGCCATGATTTCCACCGGATTACTTATGTGCTAGACGATTATATCCGTCTGCTAAATAAGCACTATGCCAACAACAGCAAAAAAGCAGAAGAGGACAAAGAATTCCAGAAACAGCTTTTGTCGGATTGCTTTTACGGGATTAAAACGGCTTTGCTTTTAGTCCATCCGATTGCGCCGACAGGCTGTGAGATGGTACGGGATTACATCGGATTTTCAGAACAGGTATTTTCCTGGGATCATGCGTTTGATTCCGTAGAGAGCGTTCTAAAACATCCGGAAGCGCCGACGAAGTTTTTAGAGCCTAGAGTGGATTTCTTTAAAAAGCCGGAAAGCCAGTATCATAAAGCATAATAAGGTCAGTAAGTTTAGAAAAAAGAAACCGGATAAAGCATAAAAACGCTTGTCCGGTTTCTTTTTATATGATAGGAAAGTTCTCCGAACTTCCCTATCATACAAAAGCCCTCCGGGCAGGATTCTTATTTATTAAGCAACATCATAAAGCTGGTTCCTATGGTAGTTAGCCCTTTGCGACATTTCCGCTGTTAATGCCTGCTCCGTTATTTTCCAATGGCAGCCAGTCCAGTACATGCTTGATATAGCGGTTCCAGAAGTCCCATTCATGAGCGCCAGGACCTTCTTCATAGGTAACGTCCATATTCAGGCTCTTGAGATAGTCAGCCAGATCGTGGTTAGACTTTACACCGCCGTCTTCAGTACCACAGGCAATGTAAATTTTCGGAAGAGTGAGCTTTTCATTCACCATCTGCTTTGCGCGCCAGCGTAGGTTTTTATCGGTTTCCATGACCTTACTTAAATCACCAAAACATGCTTCGGCGTATGCTAAGGAATCGAAAACGGTTTTGCCCTCTGCGGTTCGGTTTCCTAAGCCCTCTACGATATTGGCGCCGGAAAGAGCCGCTACACAGCCAAAGGTTTCATTGTGGCGCAGCCCATTATAGAGAGAACCGTAGCCGCCCATAGAAAGCCCGCAGATAAAAGTATCCTCCCGTTTTCTGGAAAGCGGGAACATCTTTCTGGTCTGTTCGACTAATTCCTCTCCAATAAACTGGCTGTATTTGGCGTCCGGAAGCTCGCCGTCTGTATAGAAGCGGTTCTCGCCGGACGGCATGACTACAGCCAAATCCTGCTCTTCCGCCCAGCGCTGGATATTGGTGCCGGACACCCAGTCGATATAGCTGCCGAATACACCATGCAGCAAATACAGGGTTTTGTAAGGTTTTTCCTCTCTGACCGGCATCCCTGGGAAAGTCATTTTGTCGGTCGGTAAAATCACATTGACCGGAACGGTTCTCATCAGAGATTTGGACATAAAATTAACTTGAATCAAAGCCATAGCAAATTCCTCCTTTTTTTACTTGAAACTATTGTTCAGTGTATCACGTTATCCGGAAAATAGCATGGTTGATTGTGCTGATTGTAGAGAAATTTTTTGTGCAGACTGAACATAGATGGGAAGGAACTAAACGATAAGTTGTTTTACAGTTTAGTAAGAAAGCATTATACTGATAAAGAAAAAACCGGTAGAAGGCCGGGAGAACAGGAGGAAGAAAAAATGGAATTAACAGGATTAGGGCTACGTTTGCTGGAAGCCAGACAGGCAAAAAGGATGACACAGGAGGAACTGGCAGTAAAGCTGGGCGTAACGGCGCAGGCGGTTTCTAAATGGGAACGTGGAGCAGGCTTGCCGGACGTGCCGTTGCTGGCTTCTGCTGCGGAGGTATTGGAGGTATCGACGGATTATCTGTTGGGGATTACCATAGAGAACCTGTCCGAAAGCGGGAGAAGCGATGATATGGCAGAGACTATGAAGCTGATTTTAGCAGAGCCGCTAACCCTCTCTTTTGGCGTCGGGCTGCTTCCGGTAGTATCAAAAGCGAATCAGGATGGCTTCCCACAGATTCAGAAATTGCGGAAACGATATGCCGAAGAAAAGGGCTGGCTGATACCAACGATTCGGATTCGGGATGAAATAAAGTTTGGAGAATATGAATACCGGATAATGGTCTATGAGGAAGTTGCAGAAAGCGGAACCTTATCGGAGGAAGCAGAGTTTGAAGAGCTGGTTCTGGCTTTGGAACGGGCAGTCGCTTCTCATTACGCCAGACTGTTAAATCGTCAGGTAGTAAAACGGCTTTTGGATTATGTTCGGATGTATTATCCGGCAGCCATAGACGGCATTGTTCCAGAACGGATCTCCTATCAAAAGATACAAAGAGAGTTAAGGAAACGGGTACAGGAGGGGAAATCCATTCGGAGTTTGCTGGAAATTTTGGAGGAGTTGGAGGAGTTGGAGGAGTTAGAAGAGGAAGCGAGATTAGGGGAGTAAAAAATCAGGTTTAAAAAGAAGGCTGTTTTCATGAAGGAAAATTCTTGAGGCAGTCTCTTTTTTGGTGTTTTAGCAACGAATTGAAAAATTCACATTTTCATGATATACTGCTATATAGTAATTATTATGGCAAGAGGGATTTGATGGGGAGGTGTTTTTGTGGCGGAAAGCCAAAATATTGAATGGAAGGAATCATGGCGTGACGAATATCTTAAATGGATATGCGGTTTTGCAAATGCTCAAGGTGGAAAAATATATATTGGCACAAATGATAAGGGCAACGTAATCGGAATACAAGATAGTAAAAAACTGTTGGAAGATATTCCGAATAAAGTCCGGGATGTTCTTGGTATTCTTGTGGATGTAAATTTATTGGAAAAAGATGGGCGAGACTATATTGAGATTTGTGTGAATGCAAATAGCTATCCAGTCAACTATAAAGGTGAATATCATTACCGGAGCGGCAGCACCAAGCAGCAGTTGAAAGGACAAGCATTGAATCAATTCCTATTACAGAAAACGGGAATTACCTGGGATAGTGTACCGGTTCGGGATATAATTGTACAAGATTTAAGAAATGACAGTTTTGATATTTTTCGAGAACAGGCAGTCCTTAGCAAGCGAATGGACAGCTTAAAAGAGCCGCCGTTTTACTTTTCCATCATAACCCGGAAAAATGGATACCAGGAGCTTATATTAAGATTGGCTACTTTGAATCGGATTCTGAACTTAGGTATCAGGATGAAATACATGGTTCTCTAATAGCACAGGCGGAAAAAGTGGTTGATCTTATTTTTACCAAATATTTGAAAGCAGACATTTCTTATCATGGAGTAACAAGAGTAGAAACGTATCCATTTCCCAAAGATGCGATCAGAGAAGCTGTTTTTAATGCGATTGCACATAAATTTTATGGAGCTTTGATTCCAATTCAGATTAGCATATATGCCGATAGAATTTATATTGCAAATGATTGTATTTTTCCTGAAGATTGGACACTTGATGATTTAATGGGAAAGCACAGGTCAAGACCTTATAATCCGTTAATTGCCAACACATTTTTTCGGGCTGGTTTTATCGAAGCATGGGGGCGAGGAATTGAGAAAATTAAGGATAGCTGTAAGGAAGCCGGAAATCCTATGCCAAAGTATACTATCAAAAGAGAAGATATTATGGTGATGTTTAAGAGCTTGGTTAGTGATACTGACCAAGCTACTAACCAAGCTAACCAAGGTAGTGACAATTCTGTAGCTGCACGTATTTTAAAGGTAATTCAAGAAGAACCAACGCTGTCACAGAAAAAAATTGCGGATGTTATTGGAGAAAAATACAGTACAGTAAAATATTATATGGAATCTATGAAAAAATCTGGGATTATAAAGAGAGAAGGTTCCAGTCAAAAAGGGAAATGGATGGTTTTATAATCTGATAAGAATTAGAAGAGTAAAAACAGGCTGCCGCTTTTACGAAGGAAATTTCCTAAAGTGGCAGCCTTCTTTTGAGCTTAAACATTTGTTATTTAGAACGAAAGACAGCAATAATGGAATCAAACGCCGCCCAAAGGATACCGGCTAACGGCCAGATCAGCCAGCTAATGTGCCAGGCATGGAAGAGGAAGCTCCAAATTAGGTAAGCGGCGGTCACACCGAGCCAATAGACATCGGAAATGGCGTTGGAGAGTGCTTTGTTATATCGTCTGCGGCTCGGATCGTGCGTTTCGTAGGAGGTTTGCTGGTTGGCGTCCTCGTGAAGCGAAATATCTCCTTTTAATAGCGTCTTATAGCTTTCTGAAATGATACTGGCATGAACCAGGAGGAAAACACCGATTCCGACCAGGATCAGCAAAAGGCAGACGCCGGCGATCTGAAACATTTCTCCTACATGAAAGCTTTCCCCAAACAGCAATGCAGTAGCAAGCAGCGGAATGACGCTGAGGATACAGAAGAAAACGCCGACGGAAATTTGAATAGCAAAGGCGGAACGAAACTGGTTGTGCAGCTCGCCTAAGTAAGCGGCGGTATCAAGCGAGATCCGAAAGGGTTCTTTTTTTAAATAATCATACTGAGGCGCGGAAATTCCACTACTGACAAAGAGGGCTACCGCAACCGCAATACATAAAAACAAAGCAAGCAGACCTAAAAAGGCAGACATATTTTCGGGCAGCCGGTTGAGGGTAAATTCCGATAGACCAGCCAGGTAAATTAACAAGACCGGAGAAAAAATACACAGCATGACGCCAAGGGCTATCTTCGTAGCATATTTTTTGGAAAAGCGAAGGAAGTCGTCGGCTTCGTCAGAAGAAACTATATGGAACAGATCGGATTCGTCCTGCGAAGTGTTTGGAGACTGGGAAGAAGAAAACGGAAACTCTGCCAGTATCTCGTCCAGATTACCAAACTCTGTGATAACAATGCCAATCGCCTCATTTTCGCTTTTGCCGGAGGCTTTCAGTTCTGCATATTTGTCCTCCATCATAGCGTATAGCTCTTCCTTGGCGCGGAGGGTTTCCGGTGTTTCCGGAAGGCTTAAAAACATATTGTCTAAATAAGTACGGATCGTGTCCATAGAAACTCCTTTCTAAAACTGCACAAACGGCTTCATGATTTTTTGGATTAAATGCCATTCGTCACATTTTTCCTGATAATAAGTACGTCCCTTTTGGGTAATACGATAATAGGTGCGGCGCTTGCCGCTGGTTTCGCTCCCATAAAAGGATTCGGTATAGCCATTTTGTTCCAGCCGGTTAAAGGCGGAATAAAGTGTTGTTTCTTTGATAATGTAGTCTCCGTTCGACAGCTCCCGGATGCGCTTGGATATTTCATAGCCATAAGAGGGCTGTTCCAACAACAGAGATAAAATGATGGTATCGTTGTAGCCGCGTATGACATCACTGCTAATCAAATTCTCACTCCTTATCTATTAAGCTACATAGAAATAGAAGATATACGACTATCGTACTATGTCTGTCGTAGTAATTTTAGAGTAGCACAGGAGATACCGGATGTCAAGTGAAATTTTGCTGACAGAAGGAAGTCGTTGTTGTATAATAAAAAGCATGTCAAGCGATAGGATGTTTGGAAGGGATGTCTGGAAAGGGAGAATAAGGAATGAATAAAGTGAATTATCAAAGAGAATTAGATAAAACATTGGAGAGATTAGCGGTGGAGGGAAAGAAGCCGTCGCTTCTGCTGCATGCCTGCTGTGCGCCGTGCAGCAGTTATGTGCTGGAGTATTTGTCTGCTTACTTTGAGATTACGTTGTATTTTTATAATCCGAATATTGCGCCCAGAGAGGAGTATGAGAAGCGTTTGGAGGAACTGGAGCGTTTATGTCTGGAAATGCAGGAGGCAGGACGGCTTTCCCTGCCGGTTAAAATTTTGGCAGGAGAGTATGAGCCGGAGCGTTTTACCAGGCTGGCACAGGGACGGGAGGAATTGCCGGAAGGAGGAGAGCGCTGTTTTGCCTGCTACGCGCTGCGGCTGGGAGAAGCTGCAAAGGTGGCAAAGGAGGGAGGGTTTGACTATATGACGACTACCTTGTCCATCAGTCCTTATAAAAATGCAGAAAAATTAAATGAAATCGGCAGAAATCTGGAGAAGCAGACAGGAGTTGCTTATTTATATTCGGATTTTAAAAAGAAAAACGGCTATCAGCGTTCGATTGCGCTTTCGCAGGAATTCGATTTGTATCGGCAGGATTATTGCGGCTGTGTTTATTCCCGCGCAGAGAGGGAACACAATAGGCATTGACAAAATAAAAGGGTACGATTACAATGATAATGATACATATTCTCATTTATAAAAGAAAGGGGAGCGTTCTATGAATTTATGCGAGGCAGAAATCGGCAGACAATACCGGATTGCCCGGATGGATCTGACAGAGGATATCGGACGGCGGTTAAGGGCGTTGGGTATGACACAAGAGACAAGTTTGTCTGTTTTAAATCGAAAACGAAACGGCTGTCTGATCTTTAAAGTCAGGGGAACGAGACTGGCAATCGGACGGGATATCGCAGAAGCAATACAAGTAGAACATGTCTAAGAGCAGGAGGAAAGGAAGCGATGAAGGAACAGAGCGGAAGCGGGCAGGAAATTCAGGTTGGATTTGTCGGAAACCCAAATTGCGGGAAAACGACGTTGTTTAATGCTTATACAGGAGCCAGGCTGAAGGTAGCAAACTGGCCGGGCGTAACCGTAGAAAAAAAAGAAGGGGCTATGAAATACCATAACCATCGGTTCCGACTGGTGGATCTTCCGGGTATTTACAGTCTGACTTCTTATACGATGGAGGAGAAGCTTTCCAGGCAGTATATTATGGAAGAGGATGTGGATGTTATTGTCAATGTCGTGGATGCTTCCAATTTGGAACGGAATTTATATTTGACGTTGCAGTTGATCGAACTTGGGAAACCGGTGATTCTGGCGCTGAATATGATGGATGTAGTAGCGGAGCGCGGAATGGAAATCGATCTGCATCGTCTGCCGGAGATGTTGGGAATCCCGGTGATTCCGGTATCGGCAAGAAAGAAAACAGGGTTGGATATCTTAATGCACGCCGTTGCCCATCACCGGGACAAGAAAAACGATGAAAAGTTAGAACACCATCATCAGGCAGCCAGGGAGAGCAGACATATTCATAAGCATCATGAGGAATATGCGGTCGTTTACAGTGATCAAATTGAGGATCGGATTGACGAGGTAGAGGCAATCTGGCAGAAACACTATAAAAAGGCGTTGCCCGGACAGGAAGA
>CAJUFW010000171.1:1753-7284 GCA_910585655.1 uncultured Lachnospiraceae bacterium | reverse complement strand
CTATGGGGGCAGGAGAAGTTGTAAATATTGGAGAAAATTTTCTACGGCTGTAGTTATCCACATTATCCACAGCCTTATCAACAGCGCTTTTTGTGACAGGCTGTGGATTTCTTTGTGCAAATCCACTTTTTCTACAGGAATAGAGCGGATTTTCTCCTTTTCGCATAAAATGTGCGTTTTCTCGACAAATTCCTTTTTTTTCTTTTTTAACTTGTCCTGTTATCCACACTATCCACATTATCCACAATTTCATCCACGGTCTTTTCCCCCTATTTTCAAACTGGAAAATCTGTGCTATACTCATAGAGCGCAGTCGTCCGGTATACTCCGGCGGCTGCCCAAAACAACAAATAAAAGGGGAGTCTATTTATGGGAATCGCAATTTCAGGTGGGAACCACTGCAGTGTCACCGTCATATCCAACCGGTTTATCGACCATTTTATGCCTCATGCGAACGGCACCTGTGTAAAAACCTATCTTTACCTGCTGCGCCAGCTATCTATGCCAAGCACGGCAGAGCTGTCCATTTCTTCTATCGCCGCTTCCTTAGGGGATACGGAGGGAGACATTCTGCGCTCTGTCGCCTGGTTAGAGCAATATGGCTTGATTCAAGTTTCCCGCGCCGAAGGAGAAGCTTCCGAGGGAGAAATTACCAGGATCACCTTGTTGGATCTGGGCGGCGGTGGGCATACTTCTGTTGTGGAGGTTCCCGTTATGAATCTTCCTGTAATAGACATTCCTGTTATACAAAGCATTTCGCCTGCTGCTTCCCTGGCTCCTGTCGTAGACGAGCCTCCTGTCGAGCAAAAGAAGCCGGATTTGGAAATCCCTACTTACTCCAAATCTCAGATTGAAAAGCTTTCTTCTAATGAAGAGGTCAAATGGATCATGAGTATTGCCGAACGGTATTTAGAGCGTCTGCTCAATCCTGCCGATATTCAGTTGATCGTTTATTTATACGAAAGCGCAGGTTTTTCCGCTGATTTGATTTTATATCTATACGAATACTGCGCCTCTCGTGATAAAAAAAGTCCTTCCTATATCGAAAAGGTAGCGCTTAACTGGGCGCAGGAAGGCATCAGTACCGTAGAGCAGGCAGAGACCTCCTCCTTTAAATACAACGCACACTATCAGGCTGTCGTCCGGGCTTTCGGCATGAACCGCACCCCTGGCGCCGCCGAACAAAGCTATATCGACCGCTGGGCAAAGAAATTCGGCTTTTCTGCCGATATGATAGAGGAAGCGTGCAGCCGTTCCTTACTTTCCACCCAGCGTCCGGATTTTAAATATGCTGACCGTATCCTGGAAAACTGGCATAAAAAAGGTATTACGACAAAGCAGGATATTTTACGAGCCGATCAGATCCACAGTCAGACCGTGGCGCGAACCGCCGCCAATAAAACCGAAAACTTTTCCAGAGCCGTACCAAAAAACAACAACCGATTCAACGCCTTTCCACAGCGGAACTATTCGGGGGAGGAATATTCCTCTATGGAGCAGCGCCTTTTAAACCGCAGCGGAAGCTAATACCAGAAGCAAACTATCATGCCTCATTGTAAGGGGAGGGCAACTATGGGATTACAAAATTACCAATATAACCGTATCTTACGGGAATATGACAGCCGCAGACAGCAGGTCAAATGGGAGTTAGATCAGCGTACCGAACAGGTCTACGCCGAGCTTCCAGAACTAGAGCAGCTAGACCAGGAACTGATTTCCGGCTCTATTCAGTGCGCAAGGCTCGTCCTCTCCGGGGATGACGCCGCTTTAGATTCCCTCAAGGAACGAAACGAAGCACTTTCTGCCAAAAAGAAGCTCCTTTTAAGAAAAGCCGGTTTCTCCGAGAACTACTTAGAGCCTTGGTTTTACTGCCCGGACTGTCAGGATACCGGGCATATCGGGAATCAAAAATGTCATTGCTTTAAGCAGGCTATTGTCGATCTGCTTTATGACCAATCCAACCTGCGGCATTCTTTAAAACGCGAAAATTTTGACACCTTTCAGCTTGCCTATTATTCCGACCAGTATACGGAGGAATCAACAGGACTGACGCCTCGTGCCAACGCCGGACGGGCTCTGCAAACCTGCCGTAGTTTTATTGAAAACTTTGATTCTTCCTATGAAAATCTGCTGCTTTACGGCAATACCGGAGTAGGCAAAACCTTTCTTGCCAACTGCATTGCCAAGGAGCTGTTAGATCATTCCCATACGGTCATTTACCTCACGGCTTTTCAGCTTTTTGATGCGCTGGAAAAATATGCCTTCCAGAAACGGGAAGATCCGGAGGCAGAGGCGTCCTTAGATTATATTTTAGACTGTGATCTGCTCATTATCGATGATTTGGGAACGGAGGTCAACAACACCTTTATTACCAGCCGTCTATACCTTTGCTTAAACGAACGGGATCTGCGCCAGAACTCGACTGTCATTTCCACCAATCTTTCTCTGGACGATTTAAGCCGGAACTACAGCGAGCGTATTTTTTCCCGGCTGACGATGAATTATACATTGGTGAAACTTGTAGGAGAAGATATCCGTCTCCAAAAAGCGTTTGCTTAAATCGCTGCATAATGCGCTTTAAACTGCCTTAAATACACAAACATAATAAAACTACTGTAAAATTATCTGTAAAAGAACATAATAGTCTGCCGATTTTTCTTGACGAACAGTAGGTAGAAATGATATAACGTAAGTGTAGGATTCACAACACATTCACGGAGGAGAATCGATCATGCCACAAGAACATTATATTGAAACCATTCCAGTAGGTCCTCTTGGCATTGTTGCCACCAAGATCTGCGAAAGTCTGGGGAAAAAGGTCAATGACTACATTGTTTCCTGGCGCAACAAACGGGACAATGAGCATACCTCTACGATTGCTTTTGCAGGCTATCAGCGGGATTCCTATCTGGTAGACGCCGACTGCCCTCGTTTTGGCTCCGGCGAAGCAAAGGGTGTACTCCGAACCTCTATCCGGGGAGATGATCTGTACATTATGGTCGATGTATGCAATTACAGTCTGACCTATTCTATCTGTGGACATGAAAACCATATGTCGCCAGACGATCACTACCAGGATCTAAAGAGACTGATTGCCGCCGCCAGCGGCAAAGCACACCGGATCACCGTCATTATGCCGTTTCTGTATGAAAGCCGCCAGCATCGGCGCAGCACCCGTGAATCCCTGGACTGCGCTCTGGCTCTGCAGGAGCTGACCGCCATGGGAGTAGACAGTATCATTACCTTTGATGCCCATGATCCGCGCGTACAGAACGCAATCCCTTTAAAAAGCTTTGAGACGATTATGCCGACCTATCAGTTTATCAAGGCGCTACTTAAAAACGTGCCGGATATCCGTACCGACGCTGACCATATGATGGTGATCAGCCCGGATGAAGGCGCAATGGCGCGGGCGGTATATTTCGGCAATGTGCTGGGCGTAGACGTAGGCATGTTCTACAAGCGCCGGGATTACTCCACTATCGTAGATGGTCGTAATCCAATCGTCGCACATGAATATCTGGGCGGTCATTTAGAAGGAAAAGACGTGATTATTGTAGACGATATGATTTCCTCTGGCGAAAGCATGTTAGACGTTGCTAGAGAGCTGAAAAAGCGCCATGCAGGCAATATCTATGTTGCCTCTACGTTTGGTCTGTTTACCAACGGTCTGGAAAAATTTGACGAAGCCTATGCTGACGGTCTGATTTACCGTGTATTGACTACCAACCTGGTCTACCAGACCGACGAACTGCTTTCGCGTCCTTATTACATCAATGTGGACATGAGCAAATACATTGCACTGCTGATTGACACCTTAAACCACGATGCTTCTATTAGCGAGCTGTTAAGTCCCACCACTCGAATTCGTACGATTTTAAAGAAATACGGTCAGCGCTAAGGTGTATTTGCGTACTTGATTTTATACACAAATTTACTTGTCAAACGGCTTCTTTTATATTAAAATAGAGGCGTAAAAAAGGAAACAAACTAAAAATAAAGGAGGATGACGATCATGGCACATAAAATTACCGATGCCTGCATCAGCTGCGGTTCCTGCGCTCCGGAATGCCCGGTAAGCGCTATTTCTGAGGGAGCAGAACATTTCGAGATCGATGCAGAAACCTGTATTGACTGCGGCGCTTGCGCTGCTACCTGCCCAACCGGAGCTATCGAAGGTTAATCAAAAAAGGGCTTTGCCGTCCCCTGGTTTATATCATGGGGGACGGCATTCTGACTTTTCCACCATTCTTTTATAAACTCTGTTTTGTTTTTCAAAAGTTACTTAACTATAAAAATCCCTTATTTTTACTGAAAAAATGAATATACCATTTTCAAATATGATAGATATATGATTAGATTTCGTGCGCCGTATTGTCAGGAGGAAGAAGAGTATATCGATCTGATTCCGATTCTGAAAGACTTATATTATGATATAAATGAATTTTAGCACCAATAAAGGAAGTGAAGATTCAATATAATTGATTGCAAGGCTGTCGCAGAGAATTCTAATATGATTATTAACGGTTATGCGTTTACGAAAGAAGGTAAAACGATAAGAGTATGGAATCTAAATAATCCTGAAATGGTCAGAATACAGTAAAAATGGATTTTATTAAAAATAAAAAATCCCTGCCATTCCCTGTTTTGTTGAAGAAACCGTCTGGTTATATGTTGGAACAACGAAGGAAAGAGAAAAATTTGAAACAGACCAATAATGTCCTTCCAGAAAGAAAAAAGAAATGATAAGCTAATGACAGCAGCAAAAAAGTTCTGAAAATAATGTCTGTCAGTTTCTTATTTTATCGAAAATTCATTCTATCGACTTATTATTTCTGATTTATTCTAAGTTTATTTTCAGACAAATAGCGACAACACTGATATAAAGTAGAAGAAGTGAGAAAGTTTTATGAAAGAATTAATGAAAAAAGTATTGTGCATGGTTTTAATTTGTAGTATTCTATTTGGAACTGGTACTATAGTCCATGCTCAGGAAGAAGCAACCGATGAGATTGATATTGAAAAAATGATGACCGATGCTGCTTTGGATTGGGCAGAAACATTTCAGCCGGACATAGAATATCAAATCAGAGAAGTAATACCAGTTTATAATGTAAATGATGTCATTGCTTCTTATTACATTACCTATATAAAAGAGAATGCTCCGGCTGGCTATATCGTATTGACCATAGAGGATGAAGCAATAGAAGTTTTAGAGTTTTCTTTTGAGGGGGAAATTGATCTTTACGGGCAGTTAAAAGGCGGTGTAGATAGTCAGACAGCACAGGTGAGTGAACCTAAAATGTATTCTGCCAGTCCATTTGAATATTTTGTAAAAGATCAGAATGGGGATTATTATGGAGCAGAACAGGTAAAAGTGACAGAAGAAGATTGGAAGGATGGTGCAAAATCCTACCAGGACAGTATCAAAGCAAGACAAGCGGAAAATCGGTTTTTGGCTACAGAAAATATTGCAAAGGCAAGTTCTATTACTGATGCAGGAGAGCCAATGATAAATTCGCTTTCTGGAT
>CAJUFW010000171.1:0-1743 GCA_910585655.1 uncultured Lachnospiraceae bacterium | reverse complement strand
ATACTCCATTTCTGAGGATGGAATTCTTTCTAGACACGTGGGGTATTCATCAACTTATATTAAAGGTTTAACAGGAAAATATGCATGTAGAGTAGTGGCACTAACAGAAATAGCTGCTCAAAAAAGTATTTTATTAAATAATTCTGTTGCAGATACTTTTAACTCACTTTGGGACTTAACATCAACTACAGCTTCTATAGTTAACAAGGAAGAAATTGTATATGGAGGAACAAAGTTGTATGGGCTAAGAGAAGGGATGATTCTTTTTTGTAATCGGCAAGGAAAAGAGTGCTTTGACTATTTGAAAATTTCTCCTTCTTATACCTATATAAGAGATGCGGTTAAAAACGGTATGTCTGGGATGTTAAATTATGTGTATGATCAAACGAATGAAAACGGTGAAAAGGAAGAAACAGGACATGCAGTATCTGTAATTGGGTATTGTTCTGCAAAAAAGAATAATGTAACAAAAAATTTTGTTAAAGTTTATGATGGGTGGAATAATAATTGGCGTTATTTTAATTTGAGTGATTATACTTTTAAGGCTTATAATTATATTCAGTTCAGTATTTATTAAAAGATTTTGTTTGTAAACTTTTCAACAAACTATTTTTAATTACTATCTACCTAACGAATCAGAGGAGCGTATCTATAAGGCTATTTGATTCGTTAGGTATTATAATAAACAGAAACTTTTTTAGCTAGTATGAATCTTGTATGGATCTTTAAATTACATTTGTACAAAATAATAGAAACAAGGAGTTTATATGAAAAAATACCGGAAATATAGCATTTTACTCATACCTGGAAGTATCATTTTGATTGTGATTTTCGGATTCGTGTATCAAAAATGGAATCAACCAGATGAAAGGGAAATTATAGTAACATTAGAGGAAAACAAAATAGAAAAGATAGTATGCACTAATGCGTATTTCCCAAGAGAAAAAAATGTCATTCTAACAGATTCCGAAAGTATTAAAATTCTTTGCGAAGAGTTTCAAAAAGTAACCTTTCAATATGTACCAAAATCCATAAAAGATAAACTATCTGAAATGAAAGAAAAAGTGGAAGAAAAAATAAAAGGAATGACAGTAGGAGGGTATTGTCAGTTATTAAAATTTTACTCTGAAGATTCTATATTATTGACGATAGAAATAGAAAGCGATACCAAATTAGTTCTTTATCGGAATGGCTATACCTATCGCTGTACTCTTCTGCAAGATTCAGAATTATCTAAGCGAATTTCTGATATGGTAGAGGAATATTGGGATTAGGGTATGGGATGAAAATTAAGATAGAACAAGGGGGGTACAAAATAATGGAAACAGGAATAATTCAGCGATTCTATGGCGTTTATCGTATAAATTACCTTCCTGACAGTTGCAGAAAACTTAAAAATCGTGGAAATGGCATCCCAGTTATCCTTCCACCATTTCATGGAAAAAGGCATTCTTCTTTGTAGCCTTACCAATCGCAATCAAATCCGACTTTTCTTCCAAATCCGCTAGTCAGGAACATCCAAATCTATCCGCATGTTCCTGACCAGCGGATTCCTTTCCCGGAAGCAGCCGTATGCACAAAAGCAAAGCATTCCAGCAAAAAAATACCGACCATCCGGTATTCCCCTAGCCAATCAATACCCTTTTCCCTTCAAAGGCAAACCCATAATGCCGGATAGCTTCCCTTGTCACGCCCCTTTTTATCAGCTCTGTATCATATTGCTTTTCCTCGATCTGCTTCAAC
>CAJUFW010000170.1:599-7337 GCA_910585655.1 uncultured Lachnospiraceae bacterium | reverse complement strand
TCTCCAGTCGATGCGTTTGTTGGATTGTTCAACGCTGATAAGTAGATAACAAAAAGTGGTGTCTTGGAAAATCATTTTCCAGACACCACTTTGTAGAATTCTTTTTCATTTTTTACTTATTCCCATCGTACAATCCGGTAATACACCTTTGTCGTCAGCAAATATACTGCAATATAGCACACGCCAAACACCAAAAAGCTTCCTATTGTACAAAGTAAGAACAGCTTGGAATTCGTCAGGCTCATCAGCATTAAAATCTCTCTGATAATCGGGAACGCAAACGCCAGATGAAGCCCTGCCAAGCCCAATGGCAGGAAGAACACCATCAGCACCTGAGAATGAATGGCTTTTTTGACTTCGCTCTTCCCCAAACCTACCTTCTGCATGATTTCAAAACGCTTCTGATCGTCGTATCCTTCAGAAATCTGTTTGTAATAAATAATCAGGATCGTCGCCATAATAAAAAGCGCGCCTAGGAAAATTCCGATAAAGAACAGCCCTCCGAACATCAGCAGTGTCCATTGTCTTTCTTCCTCCCGGCATTCTACACTGCCCACAAGCGCTTCATCCTCTTGGATTGCCTTATGGATTGACCTTCCGACTGTGATCTCCTTCTCTGCACTTTCTTCCAACTCAAACCCATAGATATATTTGATAAAAGAAGCATTTTTCTTATATACCTCCTCCTGCTTTTTTCCCAACAACTCTAGCATCTTACTGTCACGCACCACCAGATAATAGGATTCAACCAAATTAGCCTGGCTTTCGCCAATCTCTATAAATTCCGGCAGTTTTTCCTTTATTGGCAGTTCCATATCAAATAACTTCAAGGTCTCATATGGATAGCTGTGTTTACTATAAAATAAAACTGTTCCTTCCTCCGGCTGTTCTGCCGCCTCTCCTCCTGCTTCTTCTACTGCCTGCTGATAATCCTTCCAGGTCAAAATGTACAAATCTCTTAAATCGCCCAACCGGCTCAATTCCTCTACTGCTCCATTGACAGAAGAAGTATCCGTGTTAAAGAAATCACCTTCCTGCATCCCGCTAAAGTTTAGCAACGTATAATCTAAGATTTCCTCTGCCTGTGCGCCTTGATTATCCAAAATCGTTCCAACCATCCCTTTGATCTTCTGAATGGACTCCTCGTCATAAGCCCAGGCAGTAATCATGATACTTCTGGCATAACGAGTATTTAGCATATTCTCCATCCCCAGATACATAGATAAGGTAGAGGAAAGCATCACCAGCACCATAGTCGAAAGAATACAAATATTTGCCAATCCGGCTGCATTCTGCTTCATCCGGTACATCATACCAGATACAGAAATAAAAGCCCTTGTCCGGTAATAGTATCTTTTATTTTTCCGCAGCAGCTTTAGCAGGGCAATGCTTCCTGCCGTAAACAGCAGATAAGTTCCGATGATAACCAGGACGACTGCCACAAAAAACAAGCTGATTGCCGCTACCGGATTTTCTGTTGACACTGCGATGTAATACCCTCCGCCCAGACACAGCACTCCAGCCAAAGCCAACAGCCATTTTGCTTTTGGCTCCTTTTCTCCGGTCTGCCCGCCGGAAAGCAATTCTACCGGCTTTGCCAAATGAATCTGACGAAAACTGTTTATAAAAATCAGCAGATATAAAATCGCAAATAACAGCAACGTATCCCGCAGCGATACCATAGAAAGTTCAAATCCGAGCGGAATTTCGCATTGCAGCAGGGCAACCAGTCCCAAATACACCAGCTTGTTCAGTAAAATCCCCGCTAAAATACCAAGCCCTAAGCTGATCACTGCCGTACACAAGGTTTCATAAAACATAATCCGGGATAAATGCCGCTTTTCCATCCCTAAAATATTATAAAGCCCAAATTCCTTTTTTCTGCCTTTGATTAAAAAACTGTTCGTATAAAACAGGAAAATAAAAGCAAATATCGCCGTCACCCAAACACCCATCCCCAGCATACTGCGGATCGAATCACTCCCGCGCAAACTTTTTATACCGCTGTTACAAGAAAGGGAATGGATCATAAAATACATCATTACTGTCCCAATACACGTCAGCAGATACGGAATATACATCCTGGCATTTTTTCGCATATTGATCAGCGCCAGCTTTGGATAAAATACTCTATTCATTTCTCACACCACCTGTCGCAAGCATCGTCAACGTATCCGAAATCTTTTGATACATCTCTTCGGTCGTTGAATCTCCTTTATAAATCTGATGGAACACCTCGCCATCCTTGATAAACAGCACCCGTCCCGCGCTGCTGGCTGCCTTGGTACTGTGCGTTACCATTAAAATCGTCTGCCCTTCCCGGTTGATTTCCGAAAACAGACGGAGCAGACTGTCCGTCGAACGGGAATCTAACGCTCCCGTCGGCTCATCTGCCAAAATCAACTGCGGCTCCGTAATCAATGCCCGTGCCACAGCAACTCTCTGTTTCTGTCCGCCGGATATTTCATACGGATACTTCTCCAATAATTCCCGGATACCAAGCCGTTCTGAAATCGGTATCAGTCGTTCTTCCATTTCCTTATAATGCCTGCCCGCCAGTACCAGCGGCAGGAAAATATTGTCTTTTAAAGAAAATGTATCCAGCAAATTAAAATCCTGAAACACAAAGCCCAGATTGTTCCGCCGGAATGCAGAAATATCTTTTTCTTTAATTGATACAATATTGGCGCCGTTTAACAGCACCTCGCCGCTGGTCGGACGGTCGAGCGCCGCCAGGATGTTTAAAAGTGTTGTTTTCCCGGAACCAGACTCCCCCATAATCGCTACATATTCGCCCTGTTCTACCGAAAATGTAACGTCGGAAAGCGCCTGAACCTGATTCCCGCCAAAACGAGTGGTATACACCTTTTTTAAATTGTGAACCTCTAAAATCGCCATGTTTTTTCCTCTTTTCCGGGCAGCCGACCGTCCGCCGTCCTAACGCCCTTTTCTATCTCTGTCTTCTACGCCCACCCACCGGGCTTATCTGATGACACGCCTAGTATAACAAAAAGAGAAATGCTTTGCCATTTCTTTGGCTTACATTTCTCTCTTCATTCTTACAATGTTGAAAGATAACGCTCCAGTTCCAGATAAACCTTCGTTCCGTTCCCTGGTTTTGATTCCACCCAAATCCTCGTTCCAAGCTTATCTAAAATCCGTTTGCACAGATAAAGCCCAATCCCCGTGGATTTTTCACCTGTCCTCCCATTTAATCCGGTGTAACCTTTCTCAAAAATACGCGGCAAATCTTCCGCTGCAATACCGATCCCGCTGTCCCGAATCACAAGAAGTACCTTTTGAGCCTGTATGGAATTTTCCACCGGCGCATCCGCCTGATAAATCAAAATCTCCCCTGCGGACGTATATTTCAAAGCGTTTGAAATCAACTGTTCCAAAACAAACACCAGCCATTTTTCATCCGTCACTACCTCTGCATGAGTGTCCTCCCTGGAAAGTGCCACCTTTCTTCGGACAAATTGCGCCGCATACTTTCGGATTGCCTGTTTGATCATATCATCCAAATCGCATTTCCGAAATACAAAATCATTGGACGGACTGTCAAGACGCATATAATTTAAAATCATTTCCACATATTGTTCTATCTGAAACAGCTCTGACGACAGTTCTCGAAATTCCGGTATATCCTGCTCCTGAAGCAGCAGGCGCATAGCGGCAATCGGTGTTTTAATCTGATGCGCCCACATCGTTTCATAATCCGTTCGTTCCTGTTTTCTTCGACTGTATTCCTGTAGCAGAAGCGAGCGTTCCTGTAGCAGCGCCTCTATTAAGCTTTGATAATCCTCTTCAATCAAGTTTTGAGGCTGCGGAAGGAGTCTGCTGTCCGGCAGCATATAAGAGGTCACCAGTTCCTCCCCTGCCGCCTGCCGCCCGTCAAAATTCTCATTTATCTTTATCGGGTTTGCCATCTGACACATTTGATGATGCCTGCGGCTATAATAATACAGATCAAGAAGAGCGGCTACCAGCCAAAGTACCATGCAAAGCGCTCCCGCATACCAGACCGCCTCCCATTCCAGACGATATGCCAGAAATACAAGAAAAAATATCATAACGGACATCCCCAGTAACAGCAGGCTTTTCCGATGATGGCGGATATAACGAAATAACAGCCGACCGCCCTTTCCCTGACTGGAATCTTCCTGTCTCATAGTTCGCTCCTTCTCCTTCTATCTCTTTTTTCTCTTTGTCTCTTTTCGTCTCTACCCACCTATCAATCCGCCTATCTGTCACACTTTTTCAATCAAATATCCGATCCCCTTCCGGGTGACAATCAGATCCGAAAAGCCTACCTGCTCCAGCTTTTTCCGCAGCCTAGCCATATTGACGTTCAAAGTATTTTCATCCACATAGGCATCACTTTCCCAAAGCTTTGTCATCATCGTATCCCGGCTGACGACCTTGCCTTGATTTTCAAACAAAATCTGCAACAGGCGGTATTCGTTTTTGGTCAGTTCTACCCGCTCTCCCGTCTCTGTCCGCAGGGAAGCATCCGCCTGATCCAACACCGCCCCCCGGCAGCTCAGCAAATCGGCAGGCATTCCAAAATCATACGTCCGCCGCAGCACTGCCTGTACTTTTGCCGTCAGCACCTCCAAATCAAACGGTTTAGCCAGAAAATCATCCGCTCCCATATTGACTGCCATTACGATATTCATACTATCCGACGCCGAAGAAAGGAAAATCACCGGCACCTTGGAAAGCTTACGGATTTCACTACACCAATGATAGCCGTTAAAAAAAGGCAGCGTAATATCCATCAGAACCAAATGCGGCGCATATTGGCAAAACTCCTCTATCACTTTGGAAAAATCCTTGATACAGCGGGCAGAAAGCCCCCAGCTTTCGACCTGACGCTTGACCGCCCCTGCAATCGTCTCGTCATCCTCCACAATTAAAATCCGATATAGCATTCTTTGTTCTCCTATTTTAAGTTCCGTAAAATTGCTTTCTAACCACCCTCCTTAGCAAAATTTCCGGTCAGGAAAGGATCTGCCCGAAAATCTTGCTGTGGTTAGAAAGTAATTTTGCTGTTTTAAGCCCGCGTAAGGTTTTTCATCCAGTTAAAGCGGTTAATCTTTACGACGGCTACGAAGCATTTTAAAATCTGATCGCATTTCAGACAGGCGAATGTCACCCAGGCTGGGGCGCCGAGCCAGGCGGCTATGATTGCAGACGGCAGTACGACTAAAAAGACAAAAATCGTGTCGTTACGAAATACAAAGTGAATGTCGCCGCCGGATTTTACCAGCCCGAACAGACATGGCATCTGATAGCCGGTCCCGATGATCGTTACAGCCATCACACGCGCAAACATCAGGGATTGGTGAGCGGCGTCTGCAGAGATTCCGGTATACAGCCCGATAAACGGTTTGGCAATCAGCGCAACCAGCGCACCACTAAACAGTCCCACTCCCAGGAATAGAATTTGTGTAGTATAAGCATACTCCTTCATCAACTCGGTTTTTCCTGCTCCAATCGTCTTTCCGGTGATAATGCCGACGGCGGAGGAAAGTCCGCTGATAGTGATAAACGCTAAAGTATTTAACGTATTGACCACGCTCGCCGCTGTAATAACCGAAGCGCCATAGCCACCCAGAATTTTAGAGTTGCACATCATATTGACCGACCAGACGATTTCTCCGGCGACCAGCGGCAGCCCATATTTTATAAAGTCATGTGCCAGCCCACTATCATGCAAAAATAAATGTGACAGACGGAAACTTAAACGCTTATCATACAGGCAGACATACAGTAAAATGACAGCCGCCTCGGTCACTCTTGTTAAAAGTGTGGCAATCGCCGCCCCCTGTACTCCCATTGCCGGAAAACCAAGCTTCCCGAAAATCAGCACATAGTTTAAGGAAATATTGACAAAAAGAGAAGCAAGGGACACCCACATACCAATCCTTGTCACCTCGACCGAACGCATCGCAGAAATCAACGCCTGTGTCACACAGAAAAATACATAGGACAGACATACCCAACGAAAATAAATCGCGCCTTCTCGAATCACATCCGTATCCGGTGTAAAAATATGTATGATCTGTTTCGGAAAAATCAAACCAATCACGGTAAAAGCCAGACCGACCACAATCGAAATACGCAGCCCGATCGCTACAATACAGCGAATATGCTTTGTATCCTGTTTGCCCCAGTATTGGGCGGAAATAATCAGAATCGCCCCGCCGATACCGGATGTAAACATCTGGATCAACGTCTGAATCTGGCTTCCCATATAGACGCCCGATACCGCCGCGTCCCCTAAGGAATTTACCATCAAATTATCGGCAAATGTGACAAGGAACGTAATCAGGCTTTGAAGCGCTACCGGGATTGCCAATCGGATCAAACTTTGATAATAGGTTTTATCGCGTGTAATTAACCGCATTGCATAATACCTCCATTTCTATACTTCTTCTCGTTTTTCAAAGCGAAATTTGAGCTTTTATATATTTATATCAAATACCGCTTTTATTTGCCCGTCCTCTATGAAAAACTCTATTTCAAACCAAAAATCCAACTGCTCTCCAAAACTTGTTGGATTATAGCACACCATATCTCTATTATCCGTTTCAAGCCTTGCTTCGTCCGTATCATCTATATCCCCCATACAGGATTTTTGGAAATGGTCTACTACAAATTTTTTATCTTCCTCTTCCTCCCACATCGCCAGTTGCTCAACTAAAGATCGGAAGAGCGTCGTGTAGGGAAAGA
>CAJUFW010000170.1:0-589 GCA_910585655.1 uncultured Lachnospiraceae bacterium | reverse complement strand
GAATGCTGGATACAAGTTTTGCGTATTCTTTGTCTGCAATCGTATCTACCATCCATTTTATTAGTTCCTGCGCCTTGGATTTAAACCCCGATTCTGCCATGCTATATCTCCTCCTTAAATCCAGTTTTTTACACTCGATTATAAATCCCGAAAAGGGAGTATTCCTTCTATCAGTATAACCGGATCCCCTAACAGATTCAAGCCCTATCTGACACGACACACGATTGTTCATGAGGAAAAAGTGTTTTGCAAGTAGAAAAGCTACTATTGACGTGCGCATAAGAAAATAGTATATTGATAGCAAAGAAAATCAAAGAAAACAAAGAATGGCAGGTGGAATATATGACATTATTGATGCGGGAACGGGAAAAATATAAAGAGGGCATAGCTGATGGAATGGCGAAAGGCGAAATTAAGGGTGCTATACAAGTTTGCAAAAATTTCCAGCTATCCTTCCAGGAAACGGTTCAGTACCTGATGGACAATTTTCATCTGCCTTTGTTTGAAGCAGAGGAGAATGTGAATAGGTATTGGGAATCGTAGATCGGAAGAGCACACGTCTGAACTCCAGTCACATTACTCGATCTCG
>CAJUFW010000169.1 GCA_910585655.1 uncultured Lachnospiraceae bacterium | reverse complement strand
AATCAGGAAGAACAGCGCAGCAGTTTATTACCTGGCTGCTGGGAAGGCTGTAAAAACAAACAGAGGCTGATACGTCTGACTGGTGTGCTGCTTCTGCTGCTGGCAGTATGGATAGGGCAGTTCGGTCATGATATTGTCACTGTGCAGGCAGCAGAGACCGATTATATACGGGTAGGTCTTAAAAGCGATTACGAACGAGTCGGGCAGGTGACGGTGCAGAATACCTCGCTGCAATACGGTTATTGTATCAACGATGTATTTTATCCGCAGGAAACGATTTATAGTGGAAACGGATTTGTCATTCGTCCGGAAACCGGAACCTGGAGTGTATGCAAAGGAAGCTACCAGACGTATTCGTCAGCCGTGCAGAAGGCAGCGGAATACCGTGCTTTAGGAACGTTTGCGGCATATCCGGTTTCTACCGGTAAAGGAAGCTGGAAGGTCTATGTACCTTCCGGGACGAAAGGCGTATCAGATCTTTCTAAAACGTCAAGAAACAGCGTGCATATGCTGATGGTGACAACGCAAAACGGCGGTTTTTTGATCGATGCAGAGCTGGCAGGCTCTTATCCGCAGTTTGCGCCGACTGCAGGCAACGGCGCGACAAGCAGCACACCAAGTGCTTCTATCCTCCGTCTTTCCGGCGGGAATTCCTATCGGGGACGTTTGGAGGTCGGACGGTACGGGAATTCCGGGGTGACGGCTGTCAATGTACTGCCGTTGGAACAGTATTTGTACGGTGTCGTGCCTAGTGAAGTACCATATACATGGCCCGCAGAAGCTTTAAAGGCGCAGGCGGTTTGCGCGAGAGGTTATGCGCTTCTGACGGCAGGACCTGGCAGCAGCGGTCAGCTAAGCAAGGGCTATCGGATGGGTAATACCACGCTTCATCAGGCTTATAAGGGCTATGGAGTGGAGCAGCCTGCTACTACGCAGGCGGTAGATGCGACCAGAGGAAAAATGGTCTGTTATGAAAATCAGGTAGTAAAGACTTATTATTTTTCTACAAGCGGAGGCAGTACCGAAGCGGTAGAAGATGTATGGAACAGCAACATTCCGTATTTACGCGGAGTATCGGATATTTTTGAGAACAATCCGGCAAAAAAGCCGTGGATCGTGACGATGACCAAGCAGCAAATCCTTTCGCGGATTGGGTCAAAGGGCAAAGGGATTGGCACGATTACCGCAGTGACACCGGAGATTCGTACGGAATCAGGGCGGATATATGCGCTGAAGATAGAAGGAACTGCCGGAAGTGTAACCTTGGAAAAGGATCAGATTCGTTCGGCTCTGGGGCTGTATAGCACCAAGTTTAAGGTGATTTCCTATGGAGAGACACCGGATCGGGTGATCATGCAGGGCGCCGATGGTAAAAAGGAACAAAGAATCAGCGATTCTTATGTATTAAGCGGTTCCGGTGAGAAAAAAAGACTGGATACTTCGATGGAGCAATATATGGTGCTGAGTGACGATAATCGAACCGGATTTGCCTTAGAGGGGTCATCCTCCCCGGATTCTTATGTATTTGCAGGCACCGGCTATGGGCATGGAGTAGGCCTCAGCCAATCCGGCGCTCGCGGAATGGCTGAAGCAGGCTATACGTATAAAGAAATTTTAGAACATTATTTTACCGGAACGACAGTACGATAGACCGTTTAGGATTCTTTTGCTTTAAAAATCTTATCAATGATAAGGATTAAAATGGTTCCGAATACAAGCGTAACAAGAAAGCCGACGGCAAGGCGGATGATCTGAACCATTAGTTGATGCCCTTCATTCCAGGAATCGTTGATACAGTAAAACACACCTTCGGTATCGACGTTGTATTTGTCACAGAGTTCGGAAATCCGAGGCAGCGCCTGTCTATGTACGCCGTCCTTCCGACCTACCGGGAGAGTGATTTCCTTTCCGGCTTTTAGCTTTCTGGCGTCGTCCTTGGACATCTGCGCCAGAATATAGGATTGATCCGGAAGCTGTATGATATGGTATTCGCCATATTCGTCTAACAGGTCAAAGCTCATACTGTTGACATCCGGACGTTTACGGGAAGGGGAGCGTCTGGTTCTGGTGGTATAAGCATCGATCCATGGATGACGGGAACCGATTCCGGTAGGAATGATGTCGATCGGTTCGATGGTGACATAGCTGGTTGCCCAAGTATCTTGCCAGGTTGCGGCATCGGTGATCCGTGGGATATCCTCTGCGGCAGGCTTCCCGATGTAATCCTCCGGCAGCCCGCCTTCTGTCATGGCCAAGGTGACAGGCTCTTCATTTTTCCGTAATATAGATTCGATACTAAGATTGGTCGCTACAAACACTGCCAGAACCAGAGAGAGGATTACGGCAAAAAATTCCAGTACTTTTATAAGCTTTTTTTTCATAACTAGGCTCCTTTTTCGTTTATTATATCTGCTTCCAGGCTTCGATCAGAGAATAGAAAGGGGCATAAGGAAGCACATAGGTTCCTTTGGAATGTTCGGTTCCTCGTACCTGGAGAAAGTCGGTAATCATGACTTGCTTGCTGCTGCATTGCGGACAGGAGTAGACTTCTATCCAGCAGGCTCGTCTGCCAGTGGGGATGTCTTCCTTGCGGGAAATCGGCGTCATATGGGAGGGCAGATAAGAAGCGGCATCCTCGTATTGATCTCCAAAGGAGATTGGTAGTAAAAACAGATAAGGATGCCTGGAAATTTTGTTGGAAGCTCCTTTACAATGCAGGCAGGTAATTTTGCCGTTGGAATAGCGAAATTGATCGCGTACCATCAAAATAACCCCAATGAGCGCTACCGTCACTAAAACTGCAAAAATGATCTCCGGCAGGTAAAAACCAATGTCATGAAGGCGATCCATCAGATGCTTCCTCCCTCAGCGCGCGCTTTGGCTGCTAACAGCAGCTCCACATAAGTGTCCGCTTTGGACACGGCTTCTGCTCCAATGCCGGATTTGAGACTGACTACCCGGTTACTGAGTAAAGTCGGCATCGTAATCTTTTTTCCGTCTAACGTAAAGACAAAACGAACGCCGCTCATAGTAGAAGCAATCGTTTTTGCTTTGCCGATCCGAGAAGCATTGAATACCTGAAGGAGCATAGGATTGTAGGAAGATATGAATGCGATCATTCCATTCTCTACATCAATATACAAGATTCCGCCTCTGCTTTGGAAAGAGCTGTTAAAGCGATAAGGAAGCGCGCTAATCTGTTTGGCTGTATGCTTGACAAACAGAGAAGTCAGACTTCCATAGCCAATCATAATAGCCATCGGAGCCCAGACGATAAAGGCAAAGACTAACGCCATCGGCAAAAAGACATCCGGGCGAAAACTTCCCTGCGCAAAACTAAGAATAAGGGCAACACCAAGCGGTAAAAGAACGCCTAATCCCAGTAGAAGCAGGAAGAAAAAGCGTCCGTAGCGCTTAAAGGTTTCTGTTTCATGTGCTTTCATAAACGAAATCGTCCTTTCTGTAAATAATAACTTTATTCCTATGATACAAAAAAGCAGAGCAGGAGAGAACTCCCGGCTCTGCTTTATCTCATTTATTAACTGGCTGAATCCAGTTCTTCCCGATGCCGTCTATCTTCTTCCTGTGGTTCCTCTTCCGAAGGGGAGACAAGAATATGAAGTTTATCAATCCGGTTTTTGTCTACTGCCTTTACGGTAAAGGTGACTTTGCCGTCTGCAATGGCTTCTCCTTCTGCAGGAAGATGCTCTAACAGACCGATCACATGCCCGGCAATGGAGTCGTAATCATCCGAGGAAAGATGTGTACCGAAGAATTCGTTGAAGTCATCTAACTTCGTAGTACCGGAAACCAGATATTCGTGTTCTCCGATCTCCTGAATATCGTCCTCTTCGTCCGCATCGTATTCATCCCGGATTTCACCGACGATTTCTTCTAATAGATCCTCTAACGTAATCAACCCGGCAGTAGCGCCGTATTCGTCTAAAACGATAGACATGGAATACGTAGACTGCCGCATTTCGATCAACAGCTCCGAGGTCTTTTTAAATTCATAGGTAAAATAAGCGTCGCGCAGGAAATCTGTTACTTTAAATTCTTTTTTGTTGCCCTGGTAAAAACAGATATCCTTCAGGTGTACTACACCTGTCACATTGTCGATGGATTCACTGTAGACCGGAAGACGGGAATACTTGTCCTTTTCAAACATAGCTACCAGATCGTTGTAGCTGATATCATCCGGGACAGCACTCATCTCCATACGGGGAACCATCACATCTTTGGCTAGGGAATCTCCAAAATCAACCACATTTGTAATCATCAGTCGTTCTTCGTTTTCAATCACACCCTCTTCATGGCTGACCTCTACTAACGTCAGCAATTCGTCTTCCGTAATCTGCAGACGAGGCTTTTTGGCGTCAATACGCATGATCTTCATAATCACGCTTGATATGACGTTTAAAACGGCGATCACCGGAGTCAAAAGCTTGGTGAGGAAATAAATCACCTTGGCATAACGGAGCGCCATCTTTTCCGCCTGAATGGTAGCGGCTGTTTTCGGGACGATTTCTCCGAAGATCAAAACGATAATCGTCAAAATACCGGTACCGATACCGACTGCCCAACTGCCGAACAGATTTGTAATAAAAGTCGTCATCAGAGCGGAAGCCGAGAGGTTTACAATGTTGTTGCCGATTAAGATGGTACTGAGCAGCCTGTTCGGATCTTCTACTAACTTTGCAACTAAGTCCGCATTTTTCACCTTGTCTTCGGCCAGGTTCCGAATACGGATTTTATTGACCGTAGTCAGGGCAGTTTCCGAGGATGAAAAAAAAGCTGACAGCAATACCAAGACGATCAGTATCCCAATACTGATCACATCGCCTGTGCTGATTGCCATACTTACGCCAGCCGCTGCTGGCATGCCTATCGCTATCGCGTCACTGGGGTCCAAAACATCATCTCCTATTGATTTAATATATTATGTATCCGCACAGAAGAACAGGAGTCTTGCCGCGAGGGCGCCACTCCTTGCGATACACATAACTAATTCTACACGATTCCGGGCAGGCTGTCAAGATCTATGGAAAAATCTGATAATAAAAACAATCGGTCTTGCATGGCGGAAAGAAAGCGAATATAATAGGAAGGACAAGAGAAACAGAAAAGGGGAATCCGTTAAACATGACAAATTTACTGGTGAAATGGTTTGTAAAAGATTATAAAAATGTAGAACAGGCAGAGGTACGGACCAGATATGGCGTAATGGCAAGCCTGGTCGGCGTCTGCTGCAATCTTTTTTTATTTCTGATTAAAGTATTGGTAGGAATCCTGATACATAGTATTTCGGTGATTGCAGATGCCTTTAATAACCTTTCGGACGCCGCTTCTTCAGTGATCAGCTTTGTAGGGGTAAAGCTTGCAGAGCGTCCGGCAGATAAGGAGCATCCGTTCGGGCATGGACGGTATGAGTATATCGCCGGGCTGGCAGTGGCTTTTTTGGTATTGCAGGTCGGTTTTTCCTGTTTTGGAAGTTCTCTGGATAAGATCTGGCATCCCCAGGAGGTGGCTTTTTCCTGGTATACGGTGCTGATTTTGTGTATTCCGATTGCCGTTAAAATCTGGATGGGAGTATTTAACCGTACTTTAGGAAAACGGATTCAGTCTACGGTACTAAAGGCTACGGCGGCAGACTCCTTTGGAGATGTCTGCATTACCGGAGCTACCGTGCTGTCTTTAGTGGTGGGGCATATCAGCGGGTTAAAGATAGACGGTTTTATGGGGGTGATCGTCTCGGTTTTTGTTATGATTGCCGGGATTAAGATTATCAAAGAAACGCTGGAACCATTGTTAGGAGAGGCTGTGCCGATGGAAGTCTACCGGAAGGTAACAGACTATGTAGAGAGTTATCCGTGCGTGTATGGGACACATGATTTGATCGTTCATAATTACGGACCGACCAAATTGATGGCGACGATTCATGCAGAGGTGGCGAATGATTTGGACATTGAGGATATCCATGAGGAAATCGACATGATTGAGAGGAACGCAATGGAAGATTTGGGTATCCTTTTGGTGATTCATATGGATCCGATTGCAGTCCACGACGAACGGCTGTCTTATCTGAAAAAACGGATCAATGAAATTGTCAAAGAAATTGAGCCGCATGGTTCGATTCACGATCTTCGTATTGTCAACGGGGTTCATCAGATCAACCTGATTTTTGACTTGACGCTTCCGCATGAGCGAAAAGAACATGCCGATGTAATTCGGCAGCAGGTAATTGCCAAGATGCGGGCAGAGGACGAACGCTATACCTGTGTGATTCAGGTAGAACATGGATATATTTCGGAAGGATAACAGTCAGGCTCTTTGTGCCGCGGTAAAACAACCGCGGCTTTTTTCATATGATAGGAAAGTTCTCCGAACTTCCCTATCATACAAAAAGCCCTCCGGGCAGGATCGCACTGCGGCGGAGCAGTGACATGTCGCTAAAGCGACCCGCCGCATTATTTATTGTAGTACAAAAATATTTTGCCAGTTTTTTGCCAAAACTTTCGGCTGTTGCCGTAGGAACTATAATCTCATGCTTTCCGATCAGATGAAAAGCTATAAAGACACAGGCAAATTTATATCGGTTTCCCACAAAATACAAAGAGGAATATTCATATTTGAAAGAAGTAGGCAGTTTAGCCTTTGTAAACAAACTACTATGTGTCCGTATTGTTTGGTTTGCAACAGTTTGAGTGTTTGTGAGTATATGTTAGTTTTCGTATAAGCGATTGCTGAAATAATCTGCAGTCTCTGGTAAATCAAATTCTACATAAGTAAATGTTTCTTCTGCATATTCTACGACAAGACGGTAATGCCCATACCAGAAACGACCAGAGCGAAGAGGAAGTTCTTTGTCAATGCAAATGGGTTCTTGAATGGGGATAGTAATAGTAATTGTTTCCTCAGGCGCAAAAGTATATTCTGGTTCTCCTTCTGCACGTAGACTTGTATAACCATAACTGCTACATTCATACCAAACATTATCGATAAGATAGTCTAATTCTGGTGGTGAAATAATATGATATGATTTTGTGGATAGATTTGAAATTTCAAATTGCATAAACCAAGTTTCGGTTTCATAACAATGATATTGAAAATCATAAGGTTTGTGGTGTTCTATACGAAGTGGGATTATAGAAAGAGGAGCATTTTTTTGAAAGGTACGATTTACAATACCATTTCGTTTCACATATTTTTCAAGATAAGTGTGATATATGGTGGTTTCTTCTGTGTGTGTTTTTGTAGGTATATATTGAAAAAAATGCAAATAATATCCAATTAGAATACCCATGCCAAAATAACTCCTATTTACCAAAATTAAATTAGGTTAGA
>CAJUFW010000168.1:2524-7377 GCA_910585655.1 uncultured Lachnospiraceae bacterium | reverse complement strand
TAATGTGACTGGAGTTCAGACGTGTGCTCTTCCGATCTTCATCTTCTCTACTGCTTCGGCTACAAATCCTTTGCCGGAAGTCGGCGCCGTATCACGTCCGTCTAAAAACGCATGAAGGTAGACACGATCTAAGCCGTTTCGTTTCGCCAGTTCCAACAGCCCGTACATATGTGTGTTGTGACTGTGTACTCCACCGTCGGACAACAGACCAAACAGATGAAGATCCGAACCGTTCTGTTTGCAGTTTTCTATCGCCGCCAACAACGCTTCGTTTTCAAAAAAGTCTCCGTCCTGGATTTCTTTGGTGATTCTTGTCAATTCCTGATACACAATCCGCCCGGCGCCCATATTCATATGACCGACCTCGGAATTTCCCATCTGCCCTTCCGGCAGACCAACAGACATTCCGCTGGCATTTCCCGGTACAAACGGATATTCCTTCATCAGACGATCCATCACCGGAGTTTTGCCTATCGCGACTGCGTTAGCTTCTGTTTTTTCATTCAGCCCGTAACCATCTAAAATCATCAATACAGTTGGTTTCTTGCTCATATTTTTTGATTTCCTCCTTTTTCCCAAAAAACTGCTTTTAAACTTGCAAAAGGCAGACAATCATCTGCCTGCCCTTTGTGTAAACTTTCATGGCTTTTATTTATAGTTGACGATCTTGCCGAAATCCGGCTTTAAGGAAGCGCCGCCTACCAATCCGCCGTCAATGTCAGGCATCGAGAACAGCTCTGGCGCGCTGTCTGCCGATACGCTTCCGCCATACTGAATCCGGATAGCCTCCGCCGTCGGTGCATCGTAAATCTCTGCAATACATTCTCTGATGGCTTTGCATACTTCCTGCGCCTGCTCGGAAGTCGCTACCTTACCGGTACCGATTGCCCAGATCGGCTCATAAGCGATCACGGCTGTTTTCGCCTGCTCTGCCGTTACTTCCAGGAAAGCAATCTTGATCTGCATCCGAATCCAGTCAATGGTGATTCCCTGCTCTCTCTGTGTCAAGGACTCTCCACAGCAGATGATTGGGGTCAGACCATGCTCAAAAGCCTTTAAGACTTTTTTGTTGACGGTTTCGTCTGTCTCGGCAAAGTATTCTCTTCTCTCGGAATGACCGATAATCACATATTTTACGCCGGTGTCTACTAACATATTCGGAGCTACTTCTCCGGTATATGCTCCGCTCTCTTCAAAATACATATTCTCCGCACCGATAGCAATATTGGAGCCCTTAACTGCCTCTACCGCCGCCGGAATACAGATAGCCGGTACACAAAATACCACGTCTGCTTCCTCGGTCGCTACCAATGGCTTTAACTCCTTGATCAACGCCACTGCCTCGGTCGGAGTCTTGTTCATTTTCCAGTTGCCTGCAATAATCTTTCTACGCATTATTATCCTCCAGTTTAACGATCGTTAGCTGCTACTACGCCCGGAAGCTCTTTTCCCTCTAAAAACTCTAAGGAAGCGCCGCCGCCTGTAGAAATATGAGTCATCTT
The DNA here is from genome assembly GCA_910585655.1 of uncultured Lachnospiraceae bacterium. GTDB lineage: Bacteria > Bacillota > Clostridia > Lachnospirales > Lachnospiraceae > MGBC131033. The sequence continues at coordinate 5,875 of CAJUFW010000168.1, read as the reverse complement.
GTCGCCGTACCCTAACTGGTTGACAGCCGCTGCGGAATCTCCGCCGCCGATGATCGTTGTAGCGTCGATATCTGCCAATGCCTTTGCGATAGCCTCGGTTCCTTTTGCAAAGTTCGGCATCTCAAAAGCGCCCATCGGTCCGTTCCATACTACGGTCTTGGCATCTTTAATCGCATTGGCATACAGCTCGCGTGTCTTCTCTCCGATATCCAGTCCCTGCCATTCTGCCGGAATCTCTCCGCGACCTACGGTCTTATAGTTAGCTTCGTTAGAGAAGTCGTCTGCTATCACAGTATCGGCTGGAATCAAAAGTTTAACACCCTTTTCTTCTGCCTTCTTTAACATATCGTTTGCATAGTCGATATAATCCGGCTCTAACAGGGACTTTCCTACCTCTTCGCCCTGCGCCTTCATAAAGGTATAAGCCATACCGCCGCCGATGATTAACGTATCTACCTTATCTAACAGGTTATTGATAACGGAAATCTTACTTGATACTTTAGAACCGCCTAAAATAGCGACAAACGGTCTCTGCGGGTTGTTGACGGCATTGCCCAGGAAATCGATCTCTTTTTGCATCAGATAACCGACTACTGCCGTATCTACGTACTCGGTAACGCCAACGTTCGAGCAGTGAGCCCTGTGAGCCGTACCAAACGCGTCGTTTACAAAAACGTCACACAGAGAAGCCAGCTCTTTGCTGAACGCCTCGCCGTTCTTGGTCTCCTCTGCACGGTAACGGGTATTCTCTAATAAAATCACGTCGCCGTCCTGCATTGCCTCTACGGCTGCTTTTGCGTTCGGACCTACCACTTCCGGATCCGCAGCAAACTTTACTTCCTGACCTAACAACTCGCCAAGGCGCTTTGCTACCGGTGCCAAAGACAGCTCCGGCTTCGGTTCTCCCTTCGGCTTGCCTAAATGAGAGCAAAGAATAATTCTTCCGCCGTCCTTTACCAGCTTCTGAATCGTAGGCAGAGCAGCAACCAGACGGTTTTCATCGGTAATCTTGCCCTCCTGGAGCGGTACGTTAAAATCGCAGCGAACCAGAACCTTTTTTCCTTTTACATTGATATCATCTACGGATTTTTTGTTTAACATAGCGTATCGTTTTCTCCTTCCATTTTTTGTCCGGCAGGAAAACGCCTCCTGCCGGATGTTCATATATATAGAAAGGTCCGGTCCGTAGGTTTCCTACTCAGACCGGACCTCTCGCTTTCTTCGTTTCCGTTTATGATTCTTACATCTCAGCGAAATACTTAATGGTACGAACCATCTGGCTGGTGTAGGAATTCTCATTGTCATACCAGGATACTACCTGTACCTCATACAGATCGTCTGCAATCGGAGCTACCATTGTCTGAGTAGCGTCGAACAGGGAGCCATAAGTAATACCAACGATATCGGAAGAAACGATTTGATCTTCATTGTAACCATAGGAATCGCTTGCAGCAGCCTTCATAGCAGCGTTAATGCCTTCCTTGGTAATGTCCTTACCCTTTACGACAGCGGTAAGGATAGTGGTGGAACCTGTCGGAACCGGAACTCTCTGTGCGGAACCGATCAGCTTGCCGTTCAGCTCTGGGATAACCAGACCGATAGCCTTTGCAGCGCCAGTAGAGTTCGGAACGATGTTGACAGCGCCGGCACGAGCCCTTCTCAGATCGCCCTTTCTGTGCGGACCGTCTAAGATCATCTGATCGCCTGTGTAAGCATGGATAGTAGCCATGATACCGGACTGAATCGGAGCGTACTTGTTCAGCGCATCTGCCATAGGAGCCAGACAGTTTGTTGTACAAGAAGCTGCGGAAATGATAGTATCTTCTTTTGTCAGGGTTCCTTCGTTTACGCCAAATACGATGGTCTTTAAGTCGTTTCCAGCCGGAGCGGAAATAACGACTTTCTTAGCGCCAGCGTCGATATGTGCCTGGGATTTTTCCTTAGAGCAGTAGAATCCGGTACACTCTAATACAACGTCTACGCCAATCTTACCCCAAGGAAGATCAGCAGCCTTCGGCTCTTTGTAAATGGTGATCTCCTTGCCATCTACGGTAATGGAATTCTCTCCTGCCTCAACAGTATGTCCATCATATCTTCCCTGGGAAGAGTCATACTTTAACAGGTGAGCTAACATCTTTGGATCGGTCAGGTCGTTGATTGCTACAACCTCGTATCCTTCAGCCCCAAACATCTGTCTGAATGCCAGACGTCCAATACGTCCAAAACCATTAATCGCAACTTTTACTGCCATGATTTACATTCCTCCTAGTCGTTAATAATCGTTTGATAAATTTTTACCAAAGCTTATCTCTATTCTACCTAATTTTACGGAAAATATCAAGCCCTATTTCAAAGAAATTCAAAGAATTTCCACCACAAACGGTTCAAGGCTTCTGGTTGACGTTGACGTCAAGCTGATCGAATGGAATCGTAATCTGGCTTTCATCAAAAGCGTATTTGATTTTTTCCATCAGCTCCCATTTTAAGAGCCAGTAATTTTCCGTTTCTACCCAGACCCTAACGCCGATGGTGATGGCGCTGGCGTCAAAACTGCTGACATAGATCTGTTTTTCCTCTTCCGGCAAAATCATTTCCTGTACGTCAATGACATCTTGTAACACTGCCTTGACTTTGCGGATATCCTCCGAGTAATCGATGCCCACCTTAATATCGAGACGACGCTTGGGTTCATTGGTCACATTGATAATGCTGGAATTAGAAAGCGTGCCGTTTGGTATCACAATCAGCCGGTTATCCGCGCTCAAGAGCCTTGTGTAAAAAATATCCATGCCCGTCACAACACCTTCGCTTCCGCACGCTACGATATAATCTCCCACCCGGAAGGGCTTTAATATAAGCAACAGCACGCCTCCTGCCAGATTCGCCAGACTCCCTTGTAAAGCCAAGCCTAATGTCAACCCTGCCGATCCGATCACTGCCACCAAAGAACTGGTCTGCAGCCCCAGATAATCCGCGATGATGACGATTAAAATGACTTGCAGAGAAATGTTAATCAGATTCCGCAAAAAAGTAATCACGCCCAGATCCAGCCGGGAACGCTCAAAAATCCGGTTGCAAAACTTCATCACATACCGGATCAGCTTCCGTCCAATCCAGAAAAGCAGGAGCGCCACCAACATTTTTTTCCCGAATTCCAGCGCCATCGAAATCAGAAACGCCAACGACGCCTCACTCCATTCCGGCATTCTATCCTTCCTCCTACTCCATATACCAGGCGTCTACCGGCGTGTCTTCACTTCCCTCTGCGTCCGGGGTATAGCGCCTTAGCACCCGTTCCATCAGCAGGGAAACCAAAAGGGTACAGACCCCCGGCACAAACACCAGCGCCAG
>CAJUFW010000168.1:0-2514 GCA_910585655.1 uncultured Lachnospiraceae bacterium | reverse complement strand
TTTCCCTACACGACGCTCTTCCGATCTAGATACACCAAAAGCGCCCCGGCTATCACGATGATAAGCGATATTACGGTCGTTAAAATATGACGGAGCGAGAAGAAAAGAGAGAGCTTAAACAAGTTCTTTAAGGTCACGGTAAAACGGGAAAGCACCGGATAAACATACAGACTGATCATCAGCAGTGCGATGCCAAGTACCAGATATACGTACCATAAAAAGCTGCCAAACGAACTGCCCAGGCTTTTGGCATACGACAAATTGACCGTTAAAATCAATCCAAATACCGTCAGCAGCACGCCGACAATAGCTCCCTGTTTAAAATTCATCTTAAAAGCCTTAAAAAACTCCTTGGTCGCATACCCCCGATCCTTCCGGATCGATTTGACAATCGCATAATATAACGCCGTTGTCGCCGGTCCAATGGTAATCACCGGAATACAGCATAACGTCCAAAGCAGACTTAGCACAATGACATCAAATACCTTTGACATAACCCGGAAAAACGGGCTGTTAATGTTAAATATTCCTCCCATAGCTTCCTCCTGTTTTAAAACTGTTCTTTTATCATAACAGCTTTAAAACCAAATGTATAGCACTTTATACAAATTTCACATTACCGTTTTTTCCCAACCGCGAGTGTGCATCCCGCCCGGAGAACTTTCCTATCATACAACAAAAGACTTTTTAGAGTTTGGCAATATCTACCATCGTCAACTTATCTTTTCCTGAATTTTCCAGACTGGTCAAGAGCGCGCTGGCGGTGTCCAAAGAAGTCAGACAGTTGACTCCGGTTTCAATCGACACACGACGAATCAAAAATCCATCTTTGGATTTGCTGCTGCCCTGAGACGGCGTATCCACTACCAAATCGATCTCATGTTCTAAAATCAGATCCATGATGTTCGGAGATTCCTGCTCTAACTTATTGACCGGAATCGCTTCTACTCCATGCTCCGTCAGGTAACGGGCGGTATTGCGGGTAGCATAAATCTCATAGCCTAACGCCATAAAACGTCTGCCGATTTCAACTGCTTCTAACTTATCCGAATCCTTAACCGTCAAAATCATCTTCCGGTGCTTCGGCAAATCCACACCGGCGCCTAAAAACGCCTTGTACAACGCCTCATGGAACGTATCAGCAATCCCCAGACATTCTCCGGTAGACTTCATTTCCGGTCCTAAGGAAATCTCTGCTCCCCGTAACTTTTCAAAAGAAAATACCGGCATCTTGATCGCATAATGAGAGGCATCCGGCTGGATTCCCGGCGTATATCCCATATCCAGGATCTTTTCTCCTAAAGTCACTCTGGAAGCCAAATCTACAATCGGAATCCCCGTCACTTTGCTGATGTACGGTACCGTACGGCTGGAACGTGGATTGACCTCGATTACATAGACTTCCTCTTCATATAAAATAAACTGGATGTTGATTAAGCCAATTACATGCAGAGAGCGTGCCAGCTTTCTTGTATAATCCTCGATCACCGCACGGATTTTCGGTGAAACAGCAGCCGGATAGACGGAAATACTGTCCCCGGAATGAATCCCCGCACGCTCCACATGCTCCATAATCCCAGGAATCAGGATTTCCTCGCCGTCGCAAACCGCATCTACTTCCATTTCCTTCCCCATTAAATACTTATCTACCAAAATCGGATGCTCCTGTGCGATCTGGTTGATAATCCCGATAAATTCTCTGACATCCTCGTCGGAAACGGCAATCCGCATCCCCTGACCGCCCAGTACATAAGACGGACGTACCAGCACCGGATACCCCAGTTCCCTGGCTGCTTCCACTGCTTCCTCGGCAGTAAAGACCGTTCTTCCCATAGGGCGTGGAATACAGCAATCCTCCAAAATCTGATCAAACAGCTCCCGATCCTCGGCAGCATCCACGTTTTCCCCGCTGGTTCCTAAAATCTTGACCCCCATATCAATCAGTGACTGTGTTAGTTTAATCGCCGTCTGCCCGCCAAACTGTACTACCGCTCCGTCCGGCTTTTCCAGTTCCACGATGTTTCTCACATCTTCCGGTGTCAGCGGCTCAAAATACAGTTTGTCCGCGATATCAAAGTCCGTGCTGACCGTCTCCGGATTGTTGTTGATGATAATGGTCTCGTATCCCGCCTTTGACAACGCCCAAACGCTGTGTACCGAACAATAGTCAAACTCGATTCCCTGACCAATCCGGATCGGTCCGGAGCCCAGTACCATAATCTTTTTCCGTCCGGATGTCTCTTCGACTTCATTGCGACTTCCAAAGCAGGAATAATAATATGGCGTTGAAGCGGCAAATTCCGCCGCGCACGTATCTACCATTTTAAAGGCAGCCTGAATTCCGTACTCCTTCCGCAATAGATAAATCTCTCGTTCGGTTTTACCGCAAAGCCCTGCAATCACCATATCCGGAAATTCCAGCCGCTTTGCCTCTGCCAGCAGTTCGGCAGTCAGCGGTTCCTGTTTCAGCCGTTTTTCTAACTCTACCAGAATCGCCAGCTTATCGATAAACCA
>CAJUFW010000167.1 GCA_910585655.1 uncultured Lachnospiraceae bacterium | reverse complement strand
TGTGCTCTTCCGATCTGCCCTTCAAAACAAGTCTGCGCATACTGCAGCACTCCGGCGCACTCGCTCATCGTAATGGTATCGTCTGCAGTCAGCACACCTTCCTCCCATGCTCCGCCCCGGTAATTTGCTACATAACGCATATCGGTTTTACGATAGGCAAAGCCAATGTTTTCCCAGTCCAGTTCCTTTTTCTCCATCTGATATAACCTCCTTTTGTATCTTGTATACTCCAAAAAATCGAAGCTTTTGCCTCGCTTTTTTTAGTTTATCACTCCAACCTGTACACGTCAATATGAATTCGGCCAATGATACGGCTTTTCCAGTTCGTCAATCGTCCCAAACTCATAGCCTTTTTCCCTGGCAGTCTGTAAAATCTGCGGCAGCATACGGGCTGAAATCTGATTTGTATTAGAGTCGTGCATTAAGACAATCGCGTTCCGGTATTTTGGAAAATCATCAATTACATTGTGCAGAACCGAATATTCCGAAGGCTTCCCTACCGAATCCTCTGCACTTACGTTCCAGTCAAAGTATTGGAATCCCCGACGTTCCATCTCTTCGATTAACTCCTGGCGGATCCCTTTGTTGTAGCAGTTGATACTTCCCCAGGGAAAGCGAAAGTAAACAGGCTTTTTTCCCGTCACCTCATAAATTCGTTCATAGGTCTGGTGAAAATCCTCCAGATAGCTTTCTACCGAGCCGTATATTTTTTTATAATCATGGCTGTAAGTATGAATCCCCAGGATATGCCCTGCCTCGGACATCTCTTTTAATAATTCCTCCCGTTCCTTGGTGATTTCATTGCCGATCAAAAAAAAGGCAGCCCTGGCGCCGGCATTCTCCAGCGCCTCCACTACCTCTTTTGTAACCTCGCTCGGTCCGTCGTCAAAAGTCATATACAGCCTTCGGATTTCCTCATTGGCAGCTTTTGCACTTGTCTCCACGTCTTCTATTTCTACATACATATCGGGATACAAAGCCTGATATGCCGGGGATACTTTTCCTCCCTCTGACTGTCCGGCTGATACCGACTCCTCTGGCTGCTCCATTGCCAAAGAGGCATCCGGTACTGTTTCCATTCGTATCCAAATGGCAGCAATCATTATCATTGCGGCGCAGTATCCCAGCACATAACGTAATCGTTGACGCTCCATTGTTTCACCTGTTTTTTCCTGTTTATTATGTTATATGATAAAACGTCAACGATTATGTGAACGTAGCTGCTGGTACGTCTCCTTTGGCAGCCACGCCTTTACAAAAATACCATCCTCCCGGTATTCCTCCGTTAAAAGTTGTCCTTTGCCGCGAATCTGCTGGATCTTTCCCGCTTCCTGATAAGAAAATACCTGCTCAATAAGAATTTTCTGTTCCCGCAGGATCTCTTCTAAAAGCTTCTTTAACTGCTCTAACCCCATTCCTTGTTTGGCAGACACATAGACCGTCCGATCTGCCCGCAAATCCTTTAGCTCCCGGTCTGCCTCCTCGCGATCGCATTTATTAAACACGGTGATCACCGTTTTATCTCCGATGCCCAGTCCGTGGAGCGTATCGTATACAATATGAATCTGCCTTTCTGCATCCGGATTCGAACAGTCCACCACATGCAGAATCGCATCCGCATATTTCGCCTCCTCCAAAGTGCTGCGGAAAGCATCGATCAAATGGTGCGGAAGTTTACGGATAAAGCCTACCGTATCCGTAAGCAGCACCTGCTCCCCACTTGCCAGCTCCAATCCCCGCGTCGTCGGATCAAGCGTTGCAAAAAGCTGATCCATCTCCAATACCTCGGAGCCTGTCAGGGCATTGAGCAAGGTGGATTTTCCGGCGTTGGTATAGCCGACAATTGAAAACAGCGGAATCCTCGTTCGGCTTCTTTGCTTCCTCGTTGTCTCCCTTGCCTGTACGACTTCCTTTAGCTCCCGGTTTAGCTGGGCAATTCTGCTGCGGATCAGACGGCGGTCTACCTCCAGTTTCTTTTCTCCCGGTCCTCTGGTTCCAATTCCTCCTCCCAGCCTGGAAAGGTTCCGCAAACCAATCAGCCTACTGGAACGATATTTTAACTGCGCCAGCTCTACCTGAATTTTTCCTTCTTTCGTCGCTGCTCTGGCGGCAAATATATCTAAAATCACCATCGTCCGATCCATTACCTTAGTATCTAGTTCCTCTTCCAGATTTTTCATCTGTGCCGGAGACAGCTCGTCGTCGCAGACGATACCATCCGCCTCCTCACCCCAAAGAAGCTGTTTTACTTCCTCGATTTTTCCTTTCCCGATATAGGTTCCCGGATGAATCGCCTCACGGTTTTGGATCACCGTTCCTACCGCCTCCGCTCCGGCAGTTTCTACTAACTCTGCCAGCTCTAAAAGGGAATCTGCCGTATCATCCTGCCCGGCGGTTGTATAGAGTCCTGCCATCGGTCTGTCTAACGATACTCCTACCAAGATCAGCCGTTCCTTTTTTTCTCCTGTCTCATGCAGAGCCAATCCCTCCTTTTTTACGTATCTTCGCTCTTTTTAGATCCATCTGTTTCTTCTTCTCTGGATGTCTCCTGTTCTGGTTCCTCTGACTTTTCTCCAATACGAGACTGCAAAAAAATTAACTCTTTTTGCATTGCGGTGTCTTCCGGTACAAGCTCTAAATATTCTTTTGCGCTTTCCGCTGCCTTGACAAAATCCGACTGCTGCTCATACAGATATACCTTTCGGTACAAAAAACTGGCTTCGCTATTTCGATCCTGTAACTTTAGACCATTTTCTATCGCTTCTAATGCCTCTTCATATTTCCACTGCTCCTGGTAGCAGTCTGCCATTCCCTCATAAAATGCAGCAACTGAGATGGTATTGACGGTTTCCGCATATTGATTATAATAATAAAAAGCATTTTCCCAGTCCTTTTTCTGGTGGTAGATACTTCCCAGGTAATAATTTGCTTCGGCAAAACCGTTTCGGAGCGCCTCCTCCATTTCCACTAAAGCTACGTCGTAGTCTCCGCTTAAATAATGGATAATCGCCAGATTATAATAATCCTCATTGGTCGTTGTTTTCAGGGCATACGCGGCAGAAAGAACAGCCTTCGCCTCTGTCTCCATCCCGGCAGCGGCATATAAATTGTATTTCCCAAAATAACACGAAAAATTCGTACTGTCTAAAGCAATCGCCGCGTCGTAATCCGAAACCGCCTTCTCCATCTCGCCGGAAAGCGCATAAACTTCCGCCCGTCCGGCATATGCGGCAGCATCGGATTTTTTTTCTTCGATCAATGTCGTATAGACCTTTAAAGCCCGTTCATAATCTCCCAGTTTCCGGCAAGCCTGCCCCAAATAAGCCAGAATATCCCGGTTTAGTTCTTTTACTTCTTTGATTTCCAGAGCCTGCTCCATACATTGTTTCGCCTCTTCATACTGGTTTAACAAGCTGTAGGCAATACCCTTTCCACGCAGAATTCTTTTATTGTTTTCCCGCACGATTTGATTATCCTTATTGGAATAACCCTTATCGAACTGAATCAAAGCATCCTCAATCTTTCCGCTTCCAATCAAAGCAAAGCCATAATCCAGGTAATATTCTGCCCGATCCGGATTCTTTTTGATCGCCTCCGAAAAAGACTGCTCTGCCTCTTCGTATTTCTTCTGTTCCATCAGCTTAACGCCTTCTTTGTAATAGTCCCCGGCTGATTTCCCTCCGCATGCCGACAACAGCAGACAGATCAGGAGAAAGCACACTCCTCTGCCTGCCCTGTCTACCGTCCGGCAGACAACGCCTGTTTTTTCCTGCTGCCTTTTGTTCTTTTTTTCTCCCATGTGCTTCTCCTCTGTTCTATCTGCCTTTGCTTCTTTTACCGGCTTTCTGCTTCCTCTTCTGGTGCATCAAAATCAATATGGTATACCTGGCTTCCATCATGAATCGCAAGCCATGACAGGTTAAAATTCTCCTCTCCTACCATAACCTGATATTCATAAAAGCACTCACCGTCCTTCTTGACCATAAACAGATAAGTTCCGTTTTCCTTCCCCTCTATCTCATCATTGAGTTCCCGGTAAATCTGATCGCCTCTGATCTCCCCCGGATAGCCCGCCTGTCTGATCCTCCGTTCGATTTCCTGATACAGCTCTTCCATTTTTGTGTTCCTCCATCCTCCGGATATCCTTAGGAAAAGTAGACGATGCTTTCCTCCGGCGCCGAAGCAGCCGTAAGCTCTGTCGCGTAGAGAACCGGTCCCTTCCCCTTATAGTCTTTGCAATATTCAACGGATACCTTTGCCGTTACCGTTACCCAATCCTTTTGCTTCCACTGATCGGCACCCTTTGCATGACAGAGAAAGCCGATAAAGGCAATATCATCTGCACAGCAGGTCATCGCAAAACGTCCCGGCACCAGCAAATCGTTGGCAAAAGCTTTTCCCCGATATACCTGCCCGGTAAATTTCACGGTTTTTCCCTTGTAACGCTCCGGATTATCCATCGCATCCAAATACCAGAGACCAAAATCATCATCCTCTAAATCAATAAACGATGCTTCTACATCAAACGGAAGCTGCTCTTCAAACTGGTCGTCGGTCGCCCCGTCTACCGTCTCATACATAATCTGTGCTTTACGGTTTAGAGCCTTGATGCTTCTGCGAAAGCTCCCCCGATCCGTATCGGCATCGCAACGATTAAACAACACCAGATCCGCCAGTTTCACCTGCGCCATCAAAAGCGCCTTCATGTTGTTTAAATACACCGGGAACGTTGTTGCGTCTACCGTGGCAATGACCTGTACCAGCAGCCAATGCTCCGGAAACATCTCTAATAGTTCCTCCGGATTCCACATCCCGTTATATTCAATCATGATCCGATCCGGGCGGTATTTTGCTTCACATTCCAGTAAAAATGCTTCGCTTAGATCCTCCTGGTCTTCTACCGGAACGACGGTCATTTTATTTCGCTTTAAAAGAGCCTCTTCACATTCCTCGACTCCCTCCTCACACATCAGGTAAAGTGTTTTATCTCCGTCCTCAAAATCACCCTCCCGCAGCGTTTCCCGGATAAAGGTAGTTTTACCGCTCTCTAACAGCCCGGTAAATACATAAACTGGAATTTCTCTTTTCCGTATCATACGCCAAACAGCTCCTTTAACGCATCTTCTTTTAACTGGGAACCGATTACACAAAGTCTTCCTGTATAATCTGCCGAGCCTGGACGTACCTCATATTCTCCCGGTGTCAAGTCAAAGTGCAGCCAGCCACCCTCTTCCGACGGCACAATTCCTTTGGCACGTAAAATAATACCGTATGTCTCTCCTTCTGCCAGCTTTGCCAAAATCTCTTTGAGCGCCGCTTCGGTATATTTCCTTGGGCTTTCCGCTCCCCAGCTTGTAAATACCTCGTCTGCATGATGATGGTGATGGTGGTGATCATGATGATCATGCCCGTCATGGTGATGATGCGCGTGATCGTGACCTTCCTCCTGGCAATGACAGTGGTCATGTTCTCCTTCGTGTTCATGATGATGACTGTGATCATGACCTTCTTCCTGGCAATGACAGTGGTCGTGATGGTGGTCGCCTTCCGAATGACTGTGAGAATGGTCATGTTCTCCTGATTCGTGATGATGACCACACACCGGGCAGATTTCCTCTTCTGCCAGCAATTCCTTTACCAGTTCGTCGCCCTGCTCCATAGCGGAAACAATCTGGGCGCCCTGCAGCTCCTCCCACGGAGTGGTAATGATAACAGCCTTATCGTTATGCCTACGAATCGCTTCTACTACGCCTTCTAACTTTTCCTGCGTCAAATTTTGGGTACGACTTAAAATAATGGTATTGGCGTATTCGATCTGGTTGTTGAAAAATTCTCCGAAATTTTTCATATACATTTTGCTTTTCCCGGCATCTACCACCGCTACAAAGCTGTTGAGTACAACATCCTCTAACTGCGGCTTTACGTCCTCTACTGCCTTTATCACATCGGAAAGCTTCCCTACGCCGGACGGTTCGATTATGATTCGACCCGGATGGTATTCTGCCACCACTTTCTTTAGAGCCTCCCCAAAATCTCCCACCAGGGAACAGCAGATACAACCGGAATTCATTTCTGTAATGTTGATACCGGCATCCTTTAGGAAGCCACTGTCAATCCCGATTTCCCCAAATTCATTCTCAATCAATACAAGCTGCTCTCCCTGATAAGCCTCTGCAATCAGCTTTTTAATCAACGTCGTTTTCCCTGCGCCCAAAAAACCAGAAACAATATCAATCTTTGTCATATTCTTTTCTATCCTTTCTTTATATTAAGAGCCGCAGCACTGATCCGCTCTCTTGGCTCAGGCGACTGCAGCATTTTCTTTATTATAGTACAGCCTCCGCCGGGAATCAAGCCCATTCCGCAGCCAGTCTATCAACATACTAATGAAATTCCACCATATGCTCCCGATACCATTTAGGCAGAAATTGTGTCTGAAGCTTGATGTTTTCCCGTTCCTTTATAGCAATCGTTTCAAAAAAGATCCGCCATAAATCCTGCATCTGCGCTTCCTCCCTGGTGGTCATCTCCAGCCGGGCAACATATTCCGGATAATCCCGACCAAGCTTCTCTGCCAAAAACCACCCCTGCTGCTTCTGGTGAATCCCCGCCTGATCGTGCGTCTTGTCATAGATAACAAAGTTTTCTATCGGCAGCCGATCGGCAAAATGCGGCATTAAAAAAGTCAGAACTTTTGCCTTTGGCTCTATCACGGCAGTCAGCAGACCGTTTTCCTGGATCTGGAAGCGCAGGAATTCCTTCCAGTTATGCACCTCGTTCCATAGCCTGCGGCAGAGTGCAAACAAACGATTTACATAAGGATCGCTTAAATAGTCTACGATCCGGCTCCCTACTACATACCCCCGGATCAAATAACGATAAATCACCTCTGCCTTATCTGCTTCGGCAGAATACGCTGCTTCCACTATATTTTTTCTGGCAGTATCCCCGATTTTTTCCAGAATCGAAAGCAGCACCTTATTCGCGCTTTCTGCATCCGGTTCTATCTTCTGGTATTCCGAAAACATCTCGATCTCATATTCCTCTGAATCCAGACAGAGCTTGATATTGTCATGCCCATAGCGGCTTTTATAGGCTTCGTAGACGCCTGTCAAAATCCCCTCTAAACTATCCTCGCAAAGTAAAATCCTCATCGGCTTTGTCTCATCCCTCACAGGCGCCCTCCTTTCTCTGCTATCGGAAACGGCTGATCAATGGGCATGGACGGCAGATCAAACAAGGATAGCTGCTGATAGTCTAACTGCCCTCCTTTTAACTCCCTCTGCTTCCGCTCGTCTATCAAATATCCGGTAATAGAATCTTCCGACAGTTTCACCGGATACATCATTTTTCCCTGACAGGTAATAAAATAAACCGCTCTTTTTAACACTACGCCGATTTTCTTTAAATCCGGAAAATCCAAGGCAGCCATCCGTCT
>CAJUFW010000166.1 GCA_910585655.1 uncultured Lachnospiraceae bacterium | reverse complement strand
CCGTCCCGTGCTTGAGGGAATCCAGGATGAAACATTCTGGATTTTTTTGATCCCCGCGTCCCTCTTGCTCGTGGTCGCATACTGTTAATAGCAACAAGGTTCGAATCCCGTCTAGTTAAAAAGTCACAAAACTATTGCTAAACTTACAATTTTCGCATATAATATGCTTGTAAACAAGAATCAACGTCTACATTATAAATAATGGGGAGGTGCTGATTTTGGCTACTTCAAGTATTTTTGCCAACATAAAAATTACAGAACCAGAAAAGATTGAAGCCTTTGTGGAGGCTTTGGAATCTTCAATCGCTGATCCGATGCCAACTTCAAATGCTCCAAGAAAAATAGTTCTATCCGATCCTGATAAAATAAGGGAATTATGGAATAAAAGGATAAAGAACAAATGAGCAATTATACTGTAATGAATATCCTTGATTTGGTGGAATCAGTTGGAGAAGATGAGATCCAAAAGGGACTCTCCAGTTTTTCTTGCCCGCTAAATATGGAAATAGAAGATTTTATACACAGAAATGCTATTGAATTTGCTAAAAGAAAATTGTCAATCACATACCTTCTTTTAGATAATGTTGATGGAGAAATCGTAGGATTCTTTACTTTGACGCATAAGGCAATTGAAATAAAGAACGACAACATAAGCAATACGACCCGTCGGAAACTTTCTGCCCATGCAAGGCTGGATGCCGACACAAATTCTTTTACTGCTTCAGCATTCCTGCTTGCACAGATAGGAAAAAACTATAGTGTTGATAATGGAAAACGTATTCGGGGAAGCGAACTAATTAGATATGCGAATGATATTATGACCGATATTCAGCACCGCATTGGCGGCGGTATTATCTATCTTGACTGTGAAGATAAACCGTACTTAAAAAATTTTTACATAGACCAAAATCACTATAAGATTTTTGGTGAGCGAAACTCTAATTCTGATGGTATTCGCTATTTGCAGATGATTCGCTTCTTTTAACAACTATTTTGCAAAAATGACAAAGATGCTACGAAAGATGAACTATCAATTTAATTTTACTCCTAAAAAAGCAGAGACTCTCTCAAATCTCTGCTTTCTTCGCTATTGTTTTCAGTTATTCTTCTCCTTCCAAAACCTTGACCGGACATTGGGAAGGAATACGTCTAAATTCCTGCCTTCCGAAATATATTTTAAGGACGAGGAAGGGAGGAAATTCCATGCTTTACCATACACAATCCGCCGAAGAAACCATCCGGCTGCTAGGCAGCAATGCCAAAACCGGTCTTAGCAGCGAGGAAGCCGAACAGCGTCTTGCCCGTTACGGTGCAAACCAGTTAAAGGAGGCACCCGGGAAGTCTTTGCTCGCCCGCTTCCTGGCGCAGTTTGCCGATTTTATGATTCTGGTTTTGATTTTTGCCGCTGCTATTTCCTTTGTGATCTCCTTGCTTGAGGGCAAAGCCGATTACATAGATCCTTGTATCATTTTTTCTATTATTTTAGTCAATGCCATACTAGGTGTTATTCAAGAAGCGAAGGCAGAACGCTCTTTAGCAGCCCTAAAAAAGCTTTCCGCTCCGTTTGCGCTCGTACTGCGAGACGGGCATATCAGCGAGCTGCCAAGCAGTCAGTTAGTGCCTGGCGATATCATTCATTTAAAAACCGGGCATTTTATCCCGGCTGACGCCAGACTGATTTCCTGTCAGAATTTAAAGGTAGACGAATCCGCGCTCACCGGAGAGTCCGTACCCGTTTCCAAAAAAGCAGAGGCTGTCTTTTCAGAAGATACACCTGCCGCTGATCGGAAAAATATGGTTCCTTCTACCGGAATCGTTACCTACGGGCATGGGGTCGCTATCGTCACCGCTACCGGGATGGAAACCGAAGTCGGGCAGATTGCCGCTTTGATTCTCACGGAGGAAGTCAGCGAAACTCCCCTACAACACCGTATGGCTAAAACCGGAAAAATCTTAGGAATTGCCGCCCTAGTGATCTGTGTTTTGATTTTTCTGGCAGGCGCCTGGCAGGGACGCCCGATTTTTGATATGTTTATGACCAGTGTCAGCCTGGCAGTGGCAGCTATCCCGGAAGGTCTTCCGGCGGTCATTACCATCATGCTTTCCTTAGGTGTCCAACGTATGGCAAAACGAAAGGCGATTGTACGGCGGCTTCCGGCAGTCGAAGCACTGGGCAGCGCTACGGTTATCTGCTCGGATAAAACAGGAACGCTTACTCAAAACCGTATGAGCGTGGCACAGGTCTACTCCCCTTCCGGAGCGGAAGTACCTGACAGCCCTGCTTCTACGTTTTTATTTACCTTAGCAGCACTTTGTACCAATGTCTCGGAGGATTACGGGGAACCGACAGAAAAAGCCCTGGTGGCAGCGGCACAGCGGCTTGGGCTTGATAAGCCTGCTTTGGAAGCCCGTTACCCACGTGTTTATGAAATCCCTTTTGACTCTGCCAGAAAACGTATGACAACCGTTCACCGGCTCGATTCCGGTCACTACCGAATCATCACCAAAGGCGCTCCGGATTTACTTTATAGTCGCTGCCGTTTTTCTTCGGACGCCGAACGCAGACAGCTTGAAACCTGGGGAAAACAGATGGCTTCCCACGCGCTCCGTGTCCTGGCGGTAGCCTGGCGTGATATTCCAATCCGTCAATACCAGCAAAGCGAAACCTTTTTAGAGCAGGATTTGACCTTTTGCGGTCTGGTCGGTATGATCGATCCTCCTCGCCCGGAAGTGCCGGAAGCGGTCGCCAAATGCAAACAGGCGGGAATCATTCCGGTTATGATCACCGGAGACCATGCGGAAACAGCCAGTGCAATCGCTGCTCAAATCGGGATTCAGAAAGCAGGGCAGCCCGTCGTTACCGGCAGTCAGCTAGATGCCATGTCGGAAGAGGAACTATCCCGTGCTATCCGACATGTACGGGTATTCGCCAGAGTCTCTCCTTCCCATAAAGTACGGATTGTCAAGGCATTCCGCTCCCGCGGAGAGCTGGTGGCAATGACCGGGGATGGCGTCAACGACGCTCCGGCACTCAAAACAGCGGATATCGGATGTGCAATGGGAGAAGGCGGAACGGATGTGGCAAAGGATGCTTCGGATATTATTTTAGCAGACGACAATTTCGCTACGATCATCGCCGCCGTAGAAGAAGGACGCGGGATTTATGACAACATCCGAAAATCCATCCATTTCCTGCTTTCTTGTAACATTGGGGAAATTCTTACGATTTTGGTAGCGATTTTGTTTGGCTTACCTGCTCCTCTGTTAGCCGTTCAGCTATTATGGGTAAATCTTGTTACCGATTCGCTTCCAGCCATTTCCTTGGGAACAGAGCTACCGGATCTGGATGTGATGAAACGAAAGCCTGTCCCGCCGTCCGGTAGTTTTTTTACGCCTTCTCTGACGATTCGTATTTTATTAGAAGGGGCTTTGATCGGAGGCTTGTCGCTGATTGCTTTTTTATTGGGGATGCGTTACGGAAACGCGGGCAGCGGGCAAAACCTTACTTTAGCTCGCACTATGTCCTTTTGTGTCCTTAGCCTCTCGCAACTATTTCACTCTTTTAATATGAGAAGCAGCCATTCTCTGTTTTCCGGACGACTGCGACCAAACCCACGCCTGTTTCTGTCCTTTTTGCTTTGCGCCGCTTTACAGATCAGCGTCGTTACCGTTCCTCCTTTAGCAGCTATTTTCCGTGTTATGCCTTTAAGCCGGCTGCAATGGGCTACCGTCCTGCTGCTTTCTATGTTTCCGCTGCCTGTGGTAGAACTGCAAAAAAGGATTGCAAAGTAATCATTGCAAAGTCAGGTATTCCGTATTATAATGAGAGAAAAACAGCACAGGAGGCTTACTTATGAATACGGATGCTACCCATACGCTCCCGCCTTTTTTGGATCCGCGAGCCAGTCGCTATGATATGTACCAGCATCTTCCTTATGTGAAAAACATTGAACTATGCAGTCCGGATACGATTCGCCTTGTATCGGGGAATGTATTGAAATATTATATGATTATCAGTCTACCGGATACTGTTACGATCAACACCAATCCTATCGCGGAATTTTTGGTGGAACAGGGAAAACGGGCTTCTCTGCGCTATCACTCTCATATCGTTCCAAAACCGGAAGATATTATCGACGCACAAGAAGGCTTTCAGTCCGGGATTTCTCCGGTCGAAGTCCTACATACCGAAGAGGAACCAGATCTTATCGACACGGCTTCCTCCGAAAAGGAACAGGAACTGACCAATCCTTTTGCCGACGTTTCTGAATACGACGATGATTTTTCCTTTTTACAACGATGATGTAATATGGTATTCTTTGTCTTTTCTACAGCAGGAAGATTTTCGTTCCTATCATATGAAACAGAATAGGGAAGTTCGGAGAACTTTCCTATCATACAAAGAAATCTTCCTGCTGTTTGACTTTTATTTGGAATAAACGGCGCTGCTTCCTAACTCCTCTTCAATCTGCATCAGACGGTTATATTTTGCCGTACGTTCTCCTCTCGCTGGAGCGCCTGTTTTGATATAGCCGGTATTCCATGCCACTGCCAGATCTGCTATCGTCGTATCCTCTGTTTCACCGGATCGGTGCGAAAGAATCGCTGTCATTCCATACCGATGTGCCATAGAGACCGCCTGCAGCGTTTCACTGAGTGTCCCGATTTGATTCGGCTTAATCAAAATGGCAGTTCCGCACTTTTTCTCAATTCCTTTCTGCAAACGGTTGACGTTGGTTACAAACAAATCGTCGCCTACTAACCGCGTTCCCTGTATCTGCTCTGTCAGCAGCTTCCAGTTTTCCCAATCCTCTTCATCCAGCGGATCTTCTATGGAAAAAATCGGATATTGTTCTGTCATTCTCTTCCAGTGTGTCCGAAGTTCCTCTGCAGTATAGGTTTTTTCGGCTTTCGGCAGATAGTAAAAGCCCTTCCTTCCCTGCGGATCCTTCCATTCGCTCGCTGCCACATCCAGGGAAATCATAAAATCTTTTCCCGCTCCTGCCGAATACCCACATCGCTTGATCGCCTCTAAAATCATCTCGACCGCTTCTTCTTCATTGCTCAGGTTTGGCGCAAATCCGCCCTCGTCTCCGACTGCTACCGGCTGTCCGTTCTCCCGCAGCAGACCATGCAGGGAATGATAGACTTCCGCACACCAGCGAACTCCCTCCCGCAGCGTCGGCGCTCCTACCGGCAAAATCATAAATTCCTGAACATCCAGACTATTTGTTAAAATATGGCTGCCACCGTTAATAATATTCATCATCGGTACCGGCAGCGTTACCCCGCCAATTCCTCCTAGATAACGATAAAGCGGCATGTGATAAGAAGCTGCCGCCGCCTTGGCGGCTGCCAGGGAAACGCCTAAAATTGCGTTGGCGCCAAAATGCCCCTTGTTGCCCGTGCCGTCTGCTTCCCTCATCCGCAGATCAACTTCCTGCTGGCAGCAGGCTTTTCTTCCATGCAAAAGCTGGTTTAACTCTGTATTGACATAGCCAATGGCTTTGCTTACTCCCTTGCCTGCATAGCGTTCCTTTTCTCCATCCCGCAGCTCAACCGCCTCAAAGGCTCCCGTGGAAGCTCCGGAAGGGACTGCTGCCGTTCCCTGGCTGCCATCTTCTAAGGCTACTCTGACCTCCAACGTCGGATTTCCTCTGGAATCCAGAATCTCCCTTGCATCTATTTTGTCGATTTTTCTGCTTAAAACATTTACTGCTCTCATCGTTTTTCTACCTCTCTTTTTTCTCTCTTTCCTCACACTGTCGCATCTGCTCCATACCGTTCTTTCAGGTATTCCAGATAATAACGAAACCGCAAAGGCTCTCCGGTCATGCCTATCAATAGCTCCTCTGTATTTTTTACCAACCCATAACGAAAAATATAAGTAGCAAGATAGCGTTTTAGCTGTCCTAACCGCCCTTCTAAAAGCAATTCCGGCAACGGCAATACTTCCTGTACTCTCCGGTAAATTTGAGCAGCAATTGCATTTCCGGTCTGATATGCCGGAAAATATCCGAATTGCCCGCAGGACCAATGAATATCCTGCAAATAGCCTTCCTGCGCCTGCTTGGGTTCTACTCCCAGATACTCGTACATCCGTTTGTTCCATTCCTCCGGCAGCTTTTGTACGCTTACCTCTCCCGAAAATAATGCCTGCTCCAGTTCGTAGCGTAGCAAAATATGGTACGGGTAAGTCAGCTCGTCCGCTTCGGTACGGATACAGCCCGGCTTTACCTGGCGGATTCTTCTCATAAACTCCAAAAACGGAAGCCGCTCAAACTCACCGCCTAATATCAACGTTACCTTCCCATAGATCGGCTTCCAGAATTCGCTCATTCTTCCAATACAGTTTTCATAAAACCGCGCGATCGCCTCGTGCATAGCGCTGCTGCACCCTCCTGCCAGTACAGTCCCCGACAGCTCTTTTCCCAGGTTTTGCTCATACAAAGCATGCCCGGTTTCATGCAGAGCTGTAAAAATCCCGGCAAACGGATTCTCCGTTTCATAGTGATCGGACCAATAAACACAGTCCCGGTTAAAGGCGGTAGTAAAAGGATGGACGCTCTCACCCAATTTCCCTTTAGAGGCATCAAAGCCCAAATATTCGCTTAAAAATTGCGCCAGTTTCCGTTGACGTTCTGGAGTATAGTGTTCCTTTGGCTGCCAAATCGGAGGCTCCTGCCGCTGTTTTTTTAATCGCTCCACAAGCAAAGGACGCAGCTCCCGTTTACATTCCTGCAAATACTGAGCTATTGTTTCTTTTTTGTAACAGGGCTCATAATCCAGTAGATATTGTTCATAGTCTGTTTTTTTTACGGCTTCTTTCAGCAGTTTGATTTGAGCGTCGAGGATTTCCAGATATTCCTGTTCACAGGCATTGCTCTGGTAAAAGGAGGACTGCTTCGGGCTGCTTGCCTGTCGGCAACGTTCCCAAGCCACTCCTGCCTCCCTGGTAAGTTCTGCCTGTCTGACGGCTTCTTCGTTCGTTAAGCGATTTTCCTGTTCTCTCATTTTCGCTAACTCTCTGCTGACAGCAGTTTCTATCAAAGAACTTTCCTGCCCGCTTTCCGGTTGTTTTATTCCCTGATTGTCCGCTGTCGGCGAACTGACTTGCTGGTAACGTTCCGCTTCCTTTCTTTCACCCAAGTCTCCTGTTACCGGAATCGTCCGTTTTTTACTTCCTGCTGTCTTTCCAAGCTCTCCGATGATCAGCCTGCGCCGAAGCAGCTTTAATGGTTCGGAGACTGCACTCTGTCCGCAGCTTTTTCCTGTTACTGTCGCAGTCTGTTGTTCCCAGTCCAACAGGTTGCAGACCGATTGCAGCGCTGCCAGACTAGAGGATACTTCCTGTTCTGTCATTTTGCTCTCCCTTTCCTTCCTGTTCGCTTCCGTTTCTTCTGCCAGATAGGATTTCCGTTTGCAACCTATTTAGATCGGAAGAGCGTCGTGTA
>CAJUFW010000165.1:1085-7469 GCA_910585655.1 uncultured Lachnospiraceae bacterium | reverse complement strand
CCTTCATTTAAAACAGGGGTAGTAACACCGGATAAGAAAAAGTCCGGATCATCATTATAGCCCTGAAGCTTATACGTATCAGCAGTAACACCCCAAATAGCGGCGCTGGCGCCTGCACGTCCGGTTCCGATGTAGTCGGCAGAGCCGGAAAAAGTTGCATCGTTATTAGTAAAGTTCGGATCGATTAGACCCTCTGCATACCAGTCGCGGAAAAGCTGAACCCATTGCTTATAGCCGTCCTCTAAAGGTCCGAACTTTACGGTGCCGTTTTCCTGGTAAAATTCACCTAGAACGCCATATGCAGAAAGGAAATTATGGCTTAAATCATAACCATTGGAAGCGCCGATTAACAGTGGGGCTTCGCAGTTAAAGGTATCTTTAAACGCCTTTAAAGTCTCGTGCCAGTCGTCGATTGTCACCGGTAGCGGCATATTCAGCTCATCCAGCCAATCCTTACGGATACACATACCGTCCCAGACACGTTCGCCGCGGATTTCACCAAAGTTGGAGGCAAGAGTATATATGCCGACCAGACGACCATCGTCTGTAACCGTATCTTTTTCCAGCTTTGGAATAGAAGTTCTAAGGGCATTGTAAGTCGGCATGTATTTTGGAATATATTCCGTCATATCCAAAGTAATACCATCCTCTACCGCCTGTACCAAACCGCCTGTATAATAGCTTTCTGCGCCACGCAGGATATCCGGATAATTACCGGAAGCCATCATCAGACCAAATTTTTCCATTGCTTCCTGACCGCCTACCGTAGTCCAGTTAATATGAACGTTCGTAAGCTCTTCAAGCTTTTTGATTGTGACAAGTTCATTTGGATCGGTAGCATAGTTACAGGTCCATTGCAGCCACATAGAAAGCTCTTTTTTCTCTGCCAGCGGCCAGCTCCAGCCGTCTTCTGTGCCGGTAGCGTCATTGCCCGAAGTTCCTTCACCGTCTGAAGCTTCCTTTTCCGACTCCTTGTTATCGTCCGGATTGGTGTTTTCAGAACCTTTAGGATCTTCTGTTTTGCTGGTATTTTTGGAATCCGTTTCGTTCGTTTTCTTTCCGCAGCCAATCAGCCCGATGGCAAGTACGGAAACCAGTAACAGTGCGATAAGCCGTTTTGTTTTCATACGCTCTCTCCTTTGGTTTTTGTTGTCTGAACCTGCCCCGGCAGGCTCAAATCCGTAACAGTAGTTCATGATAAACTGATTCTAGCATGGGAAAGGAAAAAAGAGTATGTGCAGGTAGCCACGAAATGTGAACTAAATTTTATGCTAAGTGCAACTTGGCATGGTAAGTGCAACTTAGCGTGGGGGTATCCATTTGTTAGCCATGCTTTGGGCATTGTACTGGCTTGGTTCCCTGCCGAGGTAGTCGCGGATATAACGGGCTACTTTACAGGAATATAAAAGAATCTGTTTGTATTCTGCCTGAGCCAAGGGACGTCCGAGGATGGATTCTATTTTAGAGATTTTATACATAAGCGTGTTACGGTGGTAATTAAGCTGGCGGGCTGTTTTGGCAAAATTACAGTCAAGGGAAAGATATTCATATAAAATATGCAGATAGTCGGATTGATGCTCTTGATCGTAGCGGCAAAGGGTAATGATATCCGGATGGCAGAGGTAGAGCAAATTATCATGAAAATGAATGTTCTGAAAACCTGTCCGGCACAAGTCGATCATATAATAAATCCGGTAGTCATCAAAGCAGAAAATACGTTCTCCTGGCTCGCTCAGTTTCTGCCCCAGACGAACGGCAGAGCAGGACCAGAGATAGAGAGAACGAAGCTGTTCGAGATGCCGCAGGCATCCGCCGTAGCCCAGACAGGTATTATAGCACGTCAAAAGCGCCTGAAGGGAAGACAGGTCGGCGACAGGAATGTGCTTTTCCTTAACAGCAAAAAACAAAATCAGATGGTTTTCATAGAGGCAAAGCTGGGCGGAAGGAAGTTCCTTTCGTAATGCCTGCTTTAGAGAATGTAATGCTCTCGTATCGTCACGCCGATCTTCAATCGGTACCACCAATAAATGATAAAACACATCCTGCGGCAATTTTAAAAGCTGCGCCCGGTTTTCTACCTCCTCCGAAGTAACGATCTGCATTTCAATCAAATCCCGTAAAAACTGCATAAAGGCTACAGAGGAACTATCTGCCGGAAGCTGGTCTGCCAACAAAAGCTGCTGCTTGATCGGTTCTGTCAAAAGCGAAAGAAACCAGGTGCGGCGGTATTCGTTTTCTTCGTCGCAATAAAACATCAGCCAAGCATAGACCGAAGTGCCATGTCGGATTGGATAGAGTTCCATATAAGGGCAAGCTAAGAGCGCGTCTCGTGCCTGCGGGGAAAGATACCCCTTTTGATCTAACTCTTTAAAGCCGGGAAACGTGATTTCTGCTCTTTCTTCCAAAGAACAATCTAAAAGCGTATAGCCGGTATTGAGCAAAAACAAAGGGCTGTGCAGCATTTGAGAGCCTAAATCAAGAAGCATATGCAGAGTAGTGTCGGGAGAGAGGGAGGCAATCTGAAATTGTTCCGACCAATAAGAATAAATACCAAAGCTTTCGTTTAAGGCGCGATAAATCAGACCAATGTCAGCCGGAATATAAAGCAGATTGCACTTGAGCTGCTGATATTGCTCGAAAAAGCCGTCCGGACAGTCGGTTAGAATAAACAGAACAGGAAAATCGGCATGAAAGTCCTCTAGCATCTCTGCTACCTGGGAGGAAGTTCCAATATAGGCGCAGTTATGACGTACAGGGATAAAGGAACTGTCCGTCAGCAAATAATAAAATTTAATATCCGGGAATTCTTCATAATAGACATGCTGTTGTTTTATCGTAATATCAGAACGGCTGGTAAAAAAAGATAGTTTCTGCATAATCATTCCTGCCTTTTGCGTGTCAATTTTTCTATGTCTTGTTTTTTAGTATAACGTGTGAGGAGGGTTTGTACAAGACCTATTTTTTTATATGATAGGAAAGTTCTCCGGGCGGGATGCGCACTCGCGCGAATGGAGGAAAAGGGCTGACAATATGTGAAGAAAGCTTGCAGATAAGAGGGCAATGTGCTATACTGTGGGAAATTTAAGGGGGATTTGGAAAATGTCATTGGAGCGTGCAAAAGAGCATTTGAAAAAATACCAGATGGAGAATCGGATTCAGCTATTTGACGTATCAAGCGCAACTGTTGAACTGGCGGCGCAGGCGCTGGGGTGTGAGGAAAAACGGATTGCCAAAACGCTTTCCTTTGAGGAGGTAGAGCAGGAGATCGGACATGCGGTAGGTGGGGTCTGCCCGTTTGGTGTGAAAGAGGGGGTTACGGTTTATCTGGACGAATCGTTAAAGCGCTTCCAAACGGTATTTCCGGCGTGTGGGACAGGCAACAGCGCGATAGAACTGACGATCCCGGAGCTGGAGCAATGCTCGGAGAGCAGCGGCTGGGTGGACGTCTGCAAGGGCTGGGTATGAAAGAGGAGGGGTTTTCCAGTGGAAAGTTGATAAAAAGTGTCCGGACGGCGCTGGAAATTTCTCAGGAGGCTTTGGTGGCTGGGTTATGTAGTACCAGCACGTTGGGGACGTATGAGCGTGGAGAAAAGGAGCCGGGGAAATGGGTATTCGATGTATGTATGGAGCGGATGGGACAGGTTCCAAAGCGATTTTCCAGCTTATATGACGGTCAGGAATTGGGAGAGGCTATCTATCGCGACTTACTGCTGTATCTGCTGCGGGAGGGAGACGGAGAGCTGTTTTTGGTATATTGGCAGGAGGCATGGGAGGAATTAAACAGAAGTACAGAAAAAAGAGATCTATCAAAAGCCTGTCAGGAACAGTTTTTGCGATATGTCAGACTGCTGACGGAGTATATAGAACAGGCTGCCTTTGACGGAATTGCCTTGGAACAGAAAGCAATGGTTCAGAAGCCGGATTGGGAAAAACGAGCAAGTGAAATTCAGACAGCACTCTGGCTGACGCTTCCGGAAACGGCGTTCTGGCAGGCAGAGGGGTATCGCCTTGGCAGAATCGAACTGGCATTGAAGGCGATGCAGGCGGATCACTTCTGTAAGAGGGAGAAAATCAGAGAGCAGGGGTTTTGTCTGTATCGCCAGTTGTTAAAGCAGACAGAAGAGCAGATTTTGGATCCGGAGGCTCTAAGCGATTCCTATTCTTGCCTGGCGGCTCTGTTTCTCAGACGGCTGGCAGAGGTCGAAAGGTGGGGAGAGGAGGCGGTCTGCCGAAATTGGTGGAAGCTGATACGAAGAGACCAGAAGCTTTACGGGATGGAGGTATTGCTGCAGTATGAACTGGAAAAAGGGAAGAGACAAAAGGAAGGGAAGGACAAAGACGTCGCTGATGGGATAAGGAAAAGAGAAGACGTGCTGGAGCTGCTGTTCTTATTAGAAGAATGGTCGATAAAGGAAACAGAAGGACAAGAGGGGAAGCCCAAAGAGAGAAGGGAATTAAATCAGAAAAAACAACAAAAACAGAGAGAGGTCGGAACCGACTGGGACAGAAATACGCTGGCAGCCTTTCTTGAACTGGGGAAATCAAGCTTTCGGGGGCTGCCATTAGGAGAAAGCGTCCGCATGATACGGGAGGAGAAAAAGCTGTCGCAAAAGAAGCTGAGCGAAAGGCTTGACATTACGGTTAAGACGATACGGCGTCTGGAGCAGGGAAGGGTAGAAAGCAATAGTTATACGTATCAGAAGATACTCAAGGAATTAGGATGGGAGGAAAGGGGATGTCGGTATTATACGGATATTAAATCGGATCGTTATGAGGTACATCAGCGGTATCAGAAAATTCGTACTCTGATTTCTTACTGGAAGTATGAAGAGGCAGAGCAGGAAATGGAAGAATTTCGATATGAGCTTTCTCAAAAAGATCCAGTAAACCGGCAAGGGATGCTGCTGCTGCAGACGATTTTAGATGGAGAGCTTCATAAAGCTTCGGCGGAAGAGCAGTTGCGGTGTTTTAAGGAGGCATTGGCTCTGACTATTCCGGAAGGGGTGAGCCTTGAACGGTGGCCGTTAAAATATCAGGAGATTGTTCTGTTAAATAATATCGCAAATGAGATGGAAGCACTGGGAGATTTCAGAGGGGCAGAAGAACTGTTAAATCAGATAGTAACAAACTGTGAGAGAAACCCGGTGGGAGCGGAGAAAAATGACCCGCAATATCTTATGACCTTATTTAATCTGGAGCGGTATCTGGGAAAACAGGAGAAGCATAAGGAGGCGATAGAGGTGTCCAAAAAAGGGCTGCTGACCGCTTATAAGGTAAAATCCGGATCGGCAGTCGTAGAGTTTCTCTATAAGCTGGTCTGGAACCGGGAGCAAATCTATGACCTGGAGGTAAAGCGGCAGGAACAAGAGGGAAGACCGGAAGAGGCAGAAAAGATTCAGAAGGAAAAAGAAAAAATCTGCCTGCCAATTTGCAGACAGATTTTTGAACTTGCAGAAATGTTGGACTATGATTTTTATGTGAAGCATCTTTCAAAACACTGTCGGAAAGAATATAAGGTGGAAATTTCTTCTTCTTTGAGTTAGTGTTTTCTCTTTGGAGGAGTATCATCCTGGGGTTCGAGACTTTTCTCACAGGAACAGTTCGGATAATTCGAGCAGCAAGGCTTCTTTGGTGTTGGGATTACCAATGGGGTAAGCAGAAGTACGATAGCGAGTACGGTTCCCAGAGAGAATAGTTTTTTCTTCATAATTCGGTCACTCCTTTGTCTGTTTTGATTTGTGAGGTCTGTTTTGTTTTCTTACCTGATACAGATAAGTGCCTGTACAAAATCTATTATACAGGATTGCAATGGCTTTGAAAAGGGGACATATCAGTGGTGGTCGCCGCTGATATGTCCCCTGTGCAGGAGGAGAAAACTGGTATAAGATGGAAGTACCATATCAGGAAAAGGAGGCAGTGTGGCAGGAGGAACAGTGAAAACAGATGACATGAATTAAGACAAGATTAGGAGGATAATTTATGAAGAAAAAATACGAACGAGTATTGGCTGTGCTGCTGGTAGCAGTATTTGTGTTAGGACTTTGCAGTAATGTAAGAGTACGGGCAGAGGAAAAGGATAATCAAAGAACTCAAATGGATTTAATGAAAGCAGAGGAAATTATTGAAGATAATGTTTTCAGAGGGAGAGAAAAACAATGTAAAATGGTTAATGAAACTTTATATGAATATCCTATAAAACCAAATACAAATGAATGGAAAAGTTTTAAAACGACAGGGGAAATGTATGAGGCAACGCAAATTCCAGAAGAAATTTTAGATGAAATGTCTACAGAAGTATTGTTGAAGTCGGTTATGAATCATCCATTAATTTTTTCGGTGTTATTTTGTCATGAAAATCATCAGAAAGGTATAGAGGCTTTTGCA
>CAJUFW010000165.1:0-1075 GCA_910585655.1 uncultured Lachnospiraceae bacterium | reverse complement strand
CGATCTGGTTTTTGCAAATAACTTTAATGGAATGAGTGAATTACTTGAACGTAGTGACTTTGAAGCAGAATTGGCTTATTTATATAAGGAGGGGGCTGTAGCTGCACAGAGTGTTAGTAATGATGAAGAATTTTTTCTAAAATCATATGTAGAAAATATTTTGTTATCATATGCTTATGACAATATGGATATGGAATTGAAAGAGGCAGTAACAATAGTAGCAATGGATCGTCTTGAAAAAAGCATTAAAAATCAGATAGAGTATAATACTTTGTGTGATACATTTTTTTTAGAAAGAAGTCAAATGTCGGAAACTGATAATTTTTTTGAGGTGTATACATCAAAAAATGATGATGGCTTAACAAATACAAGGATAACGACTACTACAGTATTAACACCTAAGGGAAGCAAGGTATCAGTTTTTACATATGATTCAGATTTTACAAAAGCAGAAAAGGATGCAATAAATGCGGAAATAAGAGCTAAGTACCCAAATGCAAGCTATGTTTCAACCTCGACTAAAATGTATAATTGTCACTCATATGCTTGGTATTCTTCATCCATTAATAATACATATTGGATGAATAGTCCATCAAAATATATGTCTGATGGTAGCTATAGCGAAGTAAGTATACAAGATGCAGGTTCAGGGCATAAATTATATTGGTCAGGTGGAGAACATAGTGGAAATATTTTAAGGCGTCAGGGATCTGTGGGATCGATAGGACCAATTAATAGTGTTTCTATCTTTTTAGTTACATCTAAATGGGGTTCTGGTCCATTAATGACTCATAGTGGAGATTGTTCTCCTTATTATAACAAATTTGAATCTTTTACAAGCTGGAAATTAAATTAAATTTTATAAGGATAATAGGGCTAATGTACTTTAAGTACAATAGCCCTATTAAAGTATCTGTGCGGAGGATAGATATGAGGAAAAAATGGATTGTTTTACTTATTGGATGCTTGTTGCTAGGAAGTATCTGTGTCATAAAAATCAGTTGGAAACCAAATCTAGAGCAAAGTGTGATAATCATTCGGGAAGCTTATCAAAAATTAGAACTGGATTCTTTGA
>CAJUFW010000164.1:1340-7616 GCA_910585655.1 uncultured Lachnospiraceae bacterium | reverse complement strand
CGAGATAAAAAAACACATCTTCAATATTATATCTTTTTTGAAATCTAAAAAGTATGTTAGGATTTTATGAAATCAAAGCTTGTATTAAAAACATTATAAAGCGAAAAGAAGGGTTTGACAAGGTAAAATATTTATTGATAATAATTTTTCCATATTTTAGGAAGTCCATTCTGTCACAATCGTTGCCAACCAAAGCACTCTGGCAAACGTACGGAAAAACAAGTATTTCCGGGAAGGAAAGATAAAAGTAGTCGTTACTGAAGGTGTTGGGATCACAGAGTTAAAGGCTACCAAGGTTAACGTTTTAACTGCTACCTTTGCTACTCCAGTAGATACCGATGACGTTACTTTAACTGTTACCCGTGGAAACAAAACGGTTCCTACCAGCAATATTGTCTGGAATGAGGATAAAACAATTGCAACTATTACTACTACTGCAAAGATGATGGCAGGTACTTATACACTTACTGCCGCTTCTAAGGCTGATACGACCAAAAAATCTGAAAAGAGTGTAGAAATTGAAAATCAATATGTTGCAGATATTCAGATTTTAAATGATGTTGCTTTGACTGGTCGGGGAACATTAGGACCGAATTCCGCTAAGGACGAAGCAGCTGCAAGAGCATTTGTATACTATAAGGTTTTAGACCAGTATGGAGAAGATTTAACGGCATCTACCAGCATCCAGTGGTCTACAAGCTGCGGCGCTCCAGAGCGGAACGACAGAGGCATTGGTAAGCTGACCTTAAAGAGAACGGACGATAAGGCCTTTACTTATGGAGAACAGATTTATGTAACTGGTGTATATGCCAAAACTGGAAAATCTGTCAATGCTACTTTGACCGTTGGCGCTGAACAGGCATTGGATAGCGTAGAAATGATTGGCTTTGTAAAGAAAAACACGGCAACGTTGCGTGATTCTCTTCCGATTGGTTTTAAGAGTGGGGAATATTACTTAGTATTTGATGCTCTTGATCAAAACGGAAACTTCTTTACACCAAGTGCTGAATTACCAGATGAGGCAACCTTTATTTCTGACAACGTATTACTGGTCAGTGAAATTAAAAACAATACCTCTACTGTTAAAACTACAATTGTAGTAGAGGGTCATGAGTATAATGCTGTTATGGTAGCACCAGGACAATTTGTTGATCGTGGTGGCGAAGTAAATATTACAGCGATTGCTACCAAAACTGGTAAGCAGACAAAGAAAAATTTTGTAGTAGGGCAGAATCAAATTTTAACCAGTTTTGCAATGAGTTCTCCGGTTGATGTTGTTTCTGACGGTGAAGCAAATGTTGAAATTCCATTTAGGGCATTGGATCAGAATGGAGAAGAAATCACAAATTTTGTAACATTGGCAGATAATTTGAACCAATTAACCTTTAATACTTCTGACGGTGTAGTTAAGTTAGCAGAAGAGGATGACGGAACTGCAAAGCTTTTATATTCTGACAATACCAAATATCAAGGCTTGAATGGCTGGGCTTATTCTGAAACTACAGACGGAATCGATCGTACGATCTCGATTACTGCTGTTGTAGTCAGTGGAGGAACTGATAGCTTACTGTTATCCATCAGCGACAAAGCTCGCCCTGATTCCATTGAAGCTGTTAAGGTTGATTCTGTTATGGTAGAAGGCACGATGAAGAGGCTTGGTCTAGATGACTTTACCTTCCGGGATCAGTATGGAAGAGTTATGATAGGAGACAATAATTTCTTTGAAGCTGCTAAAGACGGTGGACTGAAGGGAATGGATTTCTCCGGCTATAAGTATGATGTAGTTATGAGCTATACAGGAAATGGCGGACTGGTTGAAGTATCTCATGCAGGTATTACTTCTACGATTAACGAAACCACCAATGGCGCAATCAATGCAACACCTTTACAAATATCGACTCATCCTAAGAGCCTTAGCTATGGTGGAATCCAGACAAATGGAAATGCTACCTTTATTACAAATACAAAAATTACAAATAGTGCCGCTGGCAATATCTTCACATTTGCAATTGCCAAGGCAGCAACCTCTGGTAGCAATGCTAATGTATACGAAACCGTTTCTACAGAATATAAAAAGAATTTTACAGTAGTGGATATTTCTCAGGTCAGAAATTTTGCTGTAAAGGATTTCAATAAATTATATGTAGAAACCGATAAAACTCCTGATATTACAGGTGTGGCTGGAACAGATATCAGCGGCAAAATTATGGAGAATGTGAGCAGTGCAGCAATTAACCCTGGCTATGAACAAAATGTTGTCGTAACTGGTACGTATAATGGAAACACTGTAACTATCCCAGCCGGATATTATACCGTAAAAGGAAATAAGGTTTCTTCTACAAATGGAGCGATTTCCCTGACAGGTACAGCTATTACATTTGCCGACAAAGACGCAATTAAGTATTCGGATTTATACAATGCGAATGCTGCAAATTATGTAAGAAAAGACACTTCGGATATCATTACTGTACGCGTTTATAAAGTTTTCGCTAACGAAAATGATCCGAGCGGTGTTCTAGCCGGTACTGTATTACCACTGACTACCAGTGCTGTAACAGCAGCTTCTCCATTTGCTATCAACATTGCTGCTGTAAACAAAAATATTGTAATTTCAGATGCAGCACCGGTTGTTACAAAGATTAACGCACCAGATACCATTACTATCAATCCGACTAAGACTGTTATTCGTGCATCTGATATTATGGCAAAAATTGAACAGTATGCAAACCATGGTTCTCTTGGATGGTGGGCTGGTCATGGTTATGCAGGAACTTGTGTCATCGAAAATCAATATGGAAAATCTATGATGTTAGATAATACAACACCTACGGGCGCTACCATCACATACAGGATTTCCAGCATACAGGAAAGTGACGGCTTTGCAGATAATAACTTTACTGTTGATCAGAATGATTCCTTCAACACCAATATAAGCGGTGCAGAACGTGGTGATACATTTGTACTTACCATTACAGCAAAAGATTCTTCTAATGGTGTGACAGTTTCAAAAGATGTTCTGGTTACAGTTGGTGCAGACACAGAGGCAATCTTAACTACAAACGGTATTTCCTATAATACCAAAACAGATAATCTTGTTACGAGTGGGTTAAAGGCTACGCTGGATCAACAGAGATTGGATGCACTTGGACATTAAGGAAAATGCTTATGCTCGAACTATAAAATCTAAAAAAGCGACTGCTACAGGGTGGCTTCAAAACTTCCTTGTAGCAGTTCTTTTTCTTTTCCTTATTTTTCTTTTTGATTCAATCCAATTCCACAACCTAATAACACCCAATAAAGTGGAGCTGTCACCACTAAGGAATCATTTACTAGCATACAAATCATGTATCCAATAAGAGAAATCAAAATAGATACTCGTATCCAATCATTTTTCTGAAATTTTTTCTTTTTCCACAGGGAAATACTGGTACGTAACACATATACCAAAAAACAAAGGACATAGGTCAATAAAGAAAGAACTCCTGTCTGTATTCCGATTTGTAGGTAGGCATTGTGTGGACGACTGACAATTATATTATAATAACCTGCCTTTGCTGCTGCTACATAATCATTTTGTGGAAATTGGAGCAAAAATGTCTCTGATCCCTGACCCAACAAAAGATTATTTTTTAATAATGGAATACTCTTGCTCCAAATATAACCCCTGCCACTAGCCAGGCGTTCATAACCGGGCAATCCTTCTGGCGCTTTCTGAATGATGGTTTCCTTTCCAGAGGGAGTAAGGAAAACATATCCCCTTCCTTTTTCTTCATTGGAAAAATACCAAGGTATTCCATCTATCATAGCAACACAAATATAACGTTCTTCCATTTTGCCTGCATAAAAGTATAGTTCAGATAGTTCTGGCTTCTTGGAACAAAATGTTCCCTCTTGATTGATTTGATAGTCTAATTCCGTTCCATTTGAATTTAGAACCTGAATCCAGCTATCTTTTTCTTTTATAGAGAAGGTCAGGAGCAACTCATAGTCTCCATACTTTATCAAAATGTTATTCTCTTGAATCTGAATATCTTCCAGATTCCCTTCTGCATATTCAGGGGTAAGTGCTGTTTTTAACTGTGTAATTGGCTGATTTCCAGAAAAACCAGTATAGGACAAAAAGATAAGAAACAGCCCACCTGACAGCCCGGTCATTATAGAAAGAAAATGCCTCGCACGAAAAATCAAAACGATTCCTACCAGAATAAGTTGCAGAACAAAAACAATCAGGAACGTTTTGGAGCCCGAGAGCAATAAAATACAAAAAAACAGGAAAAGCTCTACCAAAAGAATTGCTTTCTTCCAGCTTTTTTTCGTTTTTGCCAAAAAGAAAAACAAAATAGGCAAAACTAGATTTCCATAGACACCCAGATAATTCGGATTGTATAAAGTCGCGTAAACCCGATGGGAGGTGTCTACGTCTGACTGCAAGACGAGTGGAATTCCTGTTTCACTAAGTTTGGAAGGAAGCACAAGAGCCTGAACCAAGGAATACTGAAGTAAATCATGGGAGAAAAACTGGAACAGGCTGACTGTTATAAGAAGCAGACAGCTTATGCTTAATGCTTTGCATATGGTAGGAAATAAATTATGCCTTTGTATTAGTATGCTAAAGGAATATCCTACGGCAGCATAACCCAACAACACTAAAATGGTCTCATTTTGTTCGATAGCTCCGCTTATCCCTAATTGTTTATTATCTGAAAGGAGATAAGAAAGCAGGCAAAGAAGAGCATAAATACCAAAAAGAACCTGCTCAATACATAATCTACCTGTTTGCTGTTTTGCTTCGAAGTTTGGTTCTTGCTGCTTCCTGTGTTTTAAAAATCCTTGTTTTTCTTTTAATAAAAGCATACTAGCCAGAAGGAAAGAACCTATTGCCAGCACCAGAAATAATATCCCTTTTGCCTTTAGAAATAAATCTAAAGAATGCTCCTTTCCTCCATATTCCGTATTGGGGATATGAGAAGTATCATAAGGAACTGCATAAACAACAAGGGGAAGCAAAGCAAGCAAAAAATATAGTATTGCCTGACAATAAAAAGAAAAAGTATCTGTAATTTTACGAACTAGTTTCATTTTATTTTTACCAATTTTATAATATTTTCTCTTATTATTTCTACTTTTTTATAAGAATATACCAAATACATTGTTCACTTGATATTTGATGAAAAAAGGGACTGGCTCGAAAGCCAATCCCTTTCTGTCATGGAGTGAGCATATTAGTCAACAACCGTGAATGTCTGTTTAGAGGTGTAAGTTGTACCTTTAAAAGTATATTCAATCGTAACTTTATCACCTTTTACCAGATTTTCAACTACTACGTTAGCTGTGTTATTATATGTTACATGAGTAGCAGTAGCATCGTTTCCATTTGTCTTTGTAACAGTAACCTTTGCCCGGATTGCATCTCCAGTAGTAACTCCAGCTGTACCTTCATACTGATTTTTAACGGTAATCAAATCCTGCAAATCAGCTAATTTAAGACCAGTTGCAGCACCACTGACAGCAGATGCACTAGCAGATACAGCAGCACCTAATTTCTTGGTGGCCGATGCAACTACAGGTGTAGCATTGGAGTATTTCACTTCCTGTTTGTAGTCTTTTCCATTTACAGTTACTGTAATAGTAAAGGTTTTCTCTACTACTTCTACAGCTGGACCAGTTGCAAGTTCAGGAGCTTTAATCTTGTTATTAGCACTTCCCTTGTGATCATCCAAAATGAAATACTGCTCTGTTGGTACCTCTGCTCCATCAGCAGTATTCACAGTAATCTCAGCCTCTGTACCTTGATACATCATATCTGGAACAGTAATGCTAACATCGCTGCCTACATCGGTTATATCTGTACTGGTTATATTCATCGTGCAGGAGCGATCACCAATTGTAAAGGTGATAGTACCAGCAACACCAGTTCCTGTAATGGTAACTAAAGGAGTACTTGGACTAGTTACTATAATAGCACCAGAACTTATAGCAGCACCAGTTGCACTAATGCTCTTTGTCTGGTCATCCGCTTTTACCGCAACCTTGATATTTAAAGGCTTATTCTCTGAAATATCCCATGCACTAAATGGCTTACCATGTTGATCCAAAAGCGTTAAATCACTAGCTTTGATAGTAACACTATGTCCGGAAATAATAGCCATATTCTCGCCTGCAGATATCTTCTTATTTGCAACAGTAACAGCATTAACAGCCTTAGGAACCGAATTTTCCAGAATATTCAATGTAACAAAAGTAACCAGATCGGAAGAGCACACGTCTGAACTCCAG
>CAJUFW010000164.1:0-1330 GCA_910585655.1 uncultured Lachnospiraceae bacterium | reverse complement strand
CTACTTTTATTTTGCTAATCTTAGGAGCATTTTTCTCATCATAGAAGATACCACTGTATCTTATTGTCTCATAATTTGTAACCAGATTTCCTTCTGTATCAAGAATCTCATATTCCAGAGAATTCTCCTGACCACCAAGCACTTCTGATGTCACGATAGAAACAGTATCAATTTTTGCTACAGCAGTTACTTCGATAGTATCACTGGAAGTCTTTCCACTCATAGTAGGAATAGCCAGTATTGTACAAGAACCAGACTGTAACTTATCATAAGCAGAACTTAATTGTACAGCCAAATATTCTACATTGTTGACTTTCTTCTTACTAAGTGCATTTTCTCTTGATGCTGATAAACCTGGAACACCAGTGATCTGAACATTCAATTGATCTTTGTCATCTGATGATTTTGGTTCATTATAAGGATTGCCATACTGATCTTTACCAGAGAACAACGCCCAATACTTCTTTTCCAGATCTGCCTTGGAAGTCTTTTCCTTCAAATCCACCTTTTCCAGTACGCCGCTCTTGTTGGTTGTATAAATACCCATAAACTCAACCGTATCTAATACAGCCTTATTAGAAACTGTTAATGTCTTCTGTGCATTAACACCGTTTGTATTACATACAATAGTCAATGCTACGATATCTACATTTGGTCTGTATTCATTCTTACTTGTAAAAGTAACAATACCAGGGTTAGCAGACGTTGTGGTTCCACCAGAAATCGTAAGCTTGCTATTAGGAGCTGCCAAACTGGAATTAGCTGTTACATCCTCACCAAACTGGTTTTTCACCTGATATCTTGCTGTAGCCTGAGTAGTATAGGTAGGATGTAATACAGCTACATCAGAAATGATTTCAATACTGGAAACAACAGCAGCCTCTACTGCGAACTCAAGTGCTTCACCCTTCTGGAAGGATAAAGTATAAGTTCCAGCTACCAGATTAGTTACATTAGCCTCTAAAACAGCTTCTGTCTTGGTTTCGTTCAGAGAAGCAACACTCTTCAGATTTACAACTGTGCTACCTTTCTTCACTACATAATCTTCGATCTTGTCAGTCAGGTCTGTACCAGTAACAGTAATCTTGTTAGCGCCTGTCTGCTTAGCACCAAACGCATCAACAACCTTTACAGTAATCTTGCCTTCTCTAAAATACTTCCCATTTCTAACGTTCGCCTGGGTCGTCTGGTTAGCAACGATTGTGACAGAATGGACTTCCTAAAATATGGAAATTGTTGCTTTTATAATCAGGATAACTGCAATATAGCAAAAAGAATTTCCTAATATTTCCTTATTTTGACCAAATACCAAGGAATGGCTCCTTTTAGA
>CAJUFW010000163.1:3719-7637 GCA_910585655.1 uncultured Lachnospiraceae bacterium | reverse complement strand
TGAAAGCTATCGACTCGATGGTGCCGATCGGACGCGGACAGCGTGAGCTTATCATCGGAGACCGCCAGACCGG
Source organism: uncultured Lachnospiraceae bacterium (assembly GCA_910585655.1). Classification (GTDB taxonomy): domain Bacteria; phylum Bacillota; class Clostridia; order Lachnospirales; family Lachnospiraceae; genus MGBC131033. The sequence continues at coordinate 7,564 of CAJUFW010000163.1, read as the reverse complement.
AAAAACGGCGATCGCCATTGATACGATTATCAATCAGAAGGGACAGAACGTCTATTGTATTTATGTAGCGATTGGTCAGAAGGCTTCTACCGTGGCAAATGTGGTAAAAACCTTAGAAGACTACGGCGCTATGGACTATACGACAGTTGTCGCTTCTACCGCGAGCGAACTGGCTCCTCTGCAATATATCGCGCCGTATTCCGGCTGTGCGATTGGCGAGGAATGGATGGAAGCAGGAAAGGATGTGCTGGTGGTTTACGATGACCTGACCAAGCATGCGGCTGCGTACCGTACCCTGTCCTTGCTCTTAAAGAGACCGCCGGGACGTGAGGCATATCCTGGTGACGTATTTTACTTACATTCCAGATTGCTGGAGCGTGCTGCCAGATTGGCAGATGAACTGGGAGGCGGTTCTCTGACGGCTCTGCCGATTATTGAGACGCAGGCGGGAGACGTATCCGCTTATATCCCGACGAACGTTATTTCTATTACAGACGGTCAGATTTATCTGGAGACCGAGATGTTTAACTCCGGTTTCCGTCCAGCTGTCAACCCTGGGCTTTCCGTATCCCGTGTAGGCGGTTCTGCACAAGTAAAAGCGATGAAGTCCATTGCAGGACCGATTCGTATTGACCTCGCTCAGTACCGTGAGCTGGCTGCCTTCTCGCAGTTTGGTTCCGATTTGGATGCGGATACAAAGGAAAAGCTGGCACAGGGCGAGCGGATTCGTGAGGTATTAAAGCAGCCGCAGTACCAGCCGATGGCAGTTGAGTACCAGATTATGATCATCTATGCGGCGACCAAGAAATACCTGCTGGATATTCCGGTCAGCGAGGTGCTGCGTTTTGAGAGCGAATTTTTCGAATATATTGATACCAAGCATCCGGAGATCCCGGAGAAGCTCCGTGAAACCAAAGCGTTAAGCGAAGAGCTGGAAGCTTCTCTGGTAGAGGCTATCAATGGCTTTAAAAAGGAGTTTCGGGCTTAGAAATGAGGGATAACTTATGGCTTCCATGAGAGATATCAAAAGGCGGAAGGAAAGTATCAGCAGCACCGGGCAGATTACCAAGGCGATGAAGCTGGTAGCTACGGTCAAGCTGCAGAAAGCCAAAGCCAGGGCGGAGAATTCCAGACCGTATTTTGAGCATATGTATGAAGCCGTCTGCTCCATTCTCAATAAGTCAGGTTATATGGATCATCCGATGCTGACACCAAAAAACGCGTCTTCTGATAAGCCGGGAGAAGGTGGAAAGCGAGCCGTAATTGTAATTACTTCAAACCGTGGACTGGCAGGAGGCTACAATTCCAACATCGTCAAGCTGGTGACAGGCGGAGACTTCGATCCGAAGGATACGCTGGTCTATGCAGTAGGACGCAAAGGAAAGGAAGCTTTGGCAAGAAGAGGCTATGAGATTGCAAAGGATTATTCCGAGGCGATCAACGAGCCGATATTTGCCGATGCTGCCGAAATCGGTACAGAGGTGATGGAGGCGTTCCGGGAGGGAAAGATCCGGGAGATTTATTTGGCTTATACCGTATTTAAAAATACGGTCAGCCATATCCCGACTCTGCAAAAGATCCTTCCGGTGGAGTCCGACCAGATGCAAAAGGAAGAGAAAAAAGAAGGCCCGCTTAGCGTGGACGATCTGACGCTGATGAATTATGAGCCGGAAGCAGACGAGGCATTGAATCTGATTATACCAAAATATGTCAACAGTTTGATTTACGGCGCGTTGACAACGGCGATTGCCAGTGAAAACGGCGCGAGGATGCAGGCGATGGATTCTGCAACCAGCAACGCGGAGGATATGATCAGCGATTTGGAATTAAAGTACAACCGAGCAAGACAGGGAGCTATCACGCAGGAGCTGACCGAGATTATTGCCGGTGCAAACGCTATATCATAATAGATAGCGTGCTTATGCAAGTAAACAGCTTCTGGCAGGAAGCTTCCCCAAAATGGTTTCCTGGCAGGAGTTGTGAAAAAAAGGAGTGAAGAGCGCAAAATGGCAGAGAAGAATAAAGGAAAAATCACTCAGGTCATCAGTGCGGTTCTGGATATCAAGTTTACCGAAGGAAAGCTCCCGGAGATCAATGAAGCGATTGAGATTCCGAAGCAGGACGGAGAAACACTGGTAGTCGAAGTAGCGCAGCATCTGGGTGACGATACCGTTCGCTGTATTGCCATGGGACCGACGGACGGATTGGTTCGCGGTATGGAGGCAATCGCAGCAGGCGGACCTATTACCGTGCCGGTAGGAGAAGCGACGTTAGGCCGTATGTTCAATGTATTGGGCCAGCCGATTGACAACAAACCGGCGCCAAAGGTAAAGGAACATGATCCGATTCACAGAAAAGCTCCTGCCTTTGAGGAACAGTCTACTTCTACGGAGATGCTGGAAACCGGTATTAAGGTCGTTGACCTGCTCTGTCCTTATCAGAAGGGTGGTAAGATTGGTCTGTTCGGCGGCGCCGGAGTAGGCAAGACGGTATTGATCCAGGAGCTGATTACCAATATCGCCAATGAGCATGGTGGATATTCGGTATTTACCGGTGTAGGAGAACGTACCCGTGAAGGAAACGATCTGTATTATGAAATGATAGAGTCCGGCGTTATCAATAAGACGACGATGGTGTTCGGGCAGATGAATGAGCCGCCGGGAGCGAGAATGAGAGTTGGTCTGACAGGGCTTACGATGGCAGAATATTTCCGTGACCGCGCAGGAAAAGACGTGCTGTTGTTTATCGACAATATTTTCCGTTTTACTCAGGCAGGTTCCGAGGTGTCCGCGCTTCTTGGTCGTATGCCTTCTGCCGTAGGATATCAGCCGACGCTGCAGACGGAGATGGGTGCCTTGCAGGAGCGGATTACCTCGACGAAAAAGGGGTCTATTACTTCCGTACAGGCTGTTTATGTGCCTGCCGATGACTTGACGGACCCGGCTCCGGCGACGACCTTTGCCCACTTGGATGCGACGACCGTTCTTTCTCGTTCCATCGTGGAATTAGGTATTTATCCGGCGGTAGATCCGTTGGAATCTACTTCCCGTATTCTCGATCCAAGAGTGGTAGGCGAAGAGCATTACAAAGTAGCCCGCGGCGTTCAGGAGATTCTGCAAAGGTATAAAGAGCTGCAGGATATCATTGCAATTCTGGGTATGGATGAGCTTTCTGAGGATGATAAGCTGCTCGTATCCAGAGCAAGAAAGATTCAAAGATTCCTGTCTCAGCCGTTCCACGTAGCAGAACAGTTTACTGGTTTAGAGGGACGATTTGTTCCAATCAGCGAGACAATCCAAGGCTTCCAGGAGATTCTGGATGGTAAGCACGATGATATTCCAGAAAGCTACTTCCTGAATGCCGGTAATATTGACGACGTATTGGCACGGGTAAAATAAACAGGGAGGCAGCCAATGGCAGAGGAAAAACAATTTCGGCTGGAGATCATTTCTCCGGATCGGATCTTTTATGAAGGGCCGGCTGACATGCTGGAGATACGGACGACCGAGGGTGAGATCGGTATCCTGCGGGACCATATTCCGCTGACTGCCATGCTCGTTCCTTGTATCGTCAATATCAAAAATAATGGATAGGTTAAGCATGCCGCTATCCACGACGGATTTATCGAAATCCTGAAAGATAAAGTGGTAGTGCTTTCCGAATCCTGCGAGTGGCCGGAGGAAATCGACCGCAAGCGTGCCGAAGAGGCAAAGCTCCGCGCGGAACGGCGCTTAAAATCAGGGGATTCCAACCTGAATATGGCGCGCGCGGAACTGGCGCTCCGGAAGTCTCTGATCCGTTTGGAACTGGCGGGGCAGTCAAAATCATAAAACGATAAGAATAAC
>CAJUFW010000163.1:0-3709 GCA_910585655.1 uncultured Lachnospiraceae bacterium | reverse complement strand
GCCGTGGTATATTGCCGCAGAATCTATCAGAAGGGTAGACGCTGCGGCAATTTTTGCGTTTTGTGGGCAGATAAAAATGGCAAATCAGATATGATTTTTAAAAGAAGCGGGAAATTTTGTTTACATATAAAAATTTATATGTTATAATAGATAAAAATAAGAATTTTAAACGGAGAAAATTAGAGAACTTTCCTATATGCAGAAAGACTGTATATTAGTTTTTAATTTTGAATTTACCCAAAGTAGATATGAAAAAGAATTCCACAAAGTGGAATTCCTGCGCCGGAGCGCGTCTGCGGCAGCAGAAGGAGGCTGGAAAATGAAACAAGAAGAGAAGTCTATACAAAAGCCTGATTGGGAGCCTGACCGGATGGGTATTTATATCGGAAAATTGCGGACAGCATTGAATATCCCTCGCTCAAAGCTGGCAGAGGGATTGTGCAGCGAATCTCATCTGGCACGGATTGAAAGCGGGGAACGAGAAGCAGAAAAGCTTTTGTTAGATGCTCTGTTGGAGCGCCTGGGATGTTCGGCAGAGATGTTTGAACGGATTTTGGATCAGGAAGAGGAAAACGGGTATCAGTTACGGACGAATATTGCCCGTCAGCTTCGGGAGGGAAAGCTGGATCCGGCGAAAGTGGCAATAACGGCATATGAGGAGGACAGAAAGCGTCACTATGGGAAGAAATGGCTTTCCAAAGAAAGCGCATTGGAACGGCAGTTTTTACAGATGATGAAGATCAATCTGGATTATCTGGAACATGGTCTAAAGGAGTCTTTATATGATTTCATAGAGGAAACCATTCGTATGACGCAGCCGCGCTTTGAAACAGTGCCGTTGACAGACCTGCTTTTGGGAAGAAACGAGATCTATTTGATTCTGGCGCTGTTAGAGTCAGGCAAGCGTCTGAAAATAGCAGAGAAAGAAACGGTTTCTTACCCGACATCTTATTTGGAACTGTTAGAATATTTAAAGGTACATATTCGTGACAGACAGGAGAGAATTCATGTGTCCCCATATGCCGCCTGTCAGGCAGCCAGAGAATTCTATGAGATCGGACGTTTAGAAAAGGCGCTGGAAAAGTGCCGGGAGGCATGTAGTGAACTGGGGGAGGAGCAAAAGCTGTTTTGCCAGGACAGACTTTTAAAGTTGGAACAGGATATTTTGCAGGCTTTGGGAAGTCAGGAGACGACCTCAGAAAGGATCAGAAAAAGATTTCAGGAAATTCGGGAGTATGTGAAGATGCCGGAACCGCTTTGGCTTCCTTATGAAGAAAACCATGATAATCATGGTGCGAACGAAGTGTTAAAAAGCCGTCGAAGGCTGTTGAAGCTATCGCAGGAAAGTATGGCAGGCGTTCCGGGAGATCCCAGTATCTGGCGCTATGAGAAAAAAGCCGTCAGACCGCAGCGAAGGAACAGAAGAAGATTGCTGCAGCAGGTTGGATTGTCCGGAGAACGGTATGATTATGAGATTATTACTACAAATCATGAGGATTATCTGCTGCGAAGCCGTCTGGGACGGGCGGTAAATCAGAAAAAATGGGAGCAGGCAAAGCGTTTGCTGGAGGAATTATCGGAGCGTGTACCAGATACCAGACAAAACCGACAATATCTGGAAACGCATAGGGCGACAATACAGGAAAATTTACCGAACGAGGATCGGCACAAAATTTCTCTGGAGGAGCGGATTTCCAGACTGCAAAAGGCATTGGCGATGACCTTGCCGGGATTGCCGATAAAGACCGAAGAAACAGAGCTGCTGGCAGAGCATCCTGCCGGGATGCTGTCGTTGAACGAAAGCATTATTTTAAAACAGCTGGCGACCTGTTATAAACGGCAGGGAAAGCTGGAGGAGAGTCTACAGGTACTGCGCTTTCTGAAAAGGTGCCTGGAATATGATGGAAGCGGGCTGATACGAGACATTGAGCAGTATACGTTGTGTATTGTTGCTATGGTCAGCGTGTTAGGGGACTGTGGGTATTATGAGGAATCCAATGAGCTGGGAAGAAAATGTATTCAGCTTATGCTGGAACGGCAGACCAGTGTCAGGATGGCGGAGTGCTTATTTGGTATTGCCTGGAATATGGAGCAGCAAAGGCTTGAGAATCTGGAGCTTTACACAGGGAAGAAGGGAGAAGAGCAAAAGGAAAGATGCCTTGCTCTATTTCATATGGCATATGCAGCAGCAATATGGTCAGGTTATGAAGAGGCGCAAAGACATCTTAAAAAATATTGTATGGAGATTTGCGGGATAGAGTTGGAACTTTAGCTCCGATCATCTCCGCCGTCTCCCCAGCCAGGAAAACGGGCAATAGGAGGAATACCATGATCCGGGGCGCTTTGTGGTGGAGTGCCATCCGAGACGGTTTCTCCTTTACTGATTGGAGAAAAGACAGCCTGAAATAGCCATACCAGGAAAATACTAAGAGATACGAATTTTTTCAGTTTTTTGTTCATAAGTCAAATCCTCCTTGTATAATAAAATGTCATCTGTAAGATATGAGATTACTATACTACAGGATGCAGAAAAGAACTATTACAGAATTGGCAAGTTGTGAAAAATTTTTGATCTTGCCAATTCTGTAATGGCAGAAAGAAGAAATATGGTATAGGATGGATAGTAACAAGACAACCGGTTCTCTTGTGTAACGGAAAAGAAACAAAAGATTACATCTGGCATTGGTACTGGTCGGATACAGCAAGGCGCCAGATATGGCGTGACAAAAGAAAGGAGATTTTAGACATGAGGAACAGAAGTTGGAAAAAAGCAGGTCACAGGTTATTGGCAGGGGCATTGGCGTTTGCATGTGTATGTGCGGCAGGAAACATTCCGGTTAAAGCAGCAAAGGCAAAAGCAGCTCCAGAGACGTCTGTGGTGGAACAGATCTGGCAGGAGGTTGTAGAGGAATATGGGCTGAAGCAGGAAGAAACAGAACTGGTTTATCAGACAGATGCGATGGGACGTTCTACTCAGGTGCCGGAAGCGGTAAAGAGCGAGACGGTTGATGAGAACGGGAATGTGGCTGTGACGTATTATGTGCCGTATGTGTTAAATGAGGATGAGAAGTTAGTAAATGTATTTGAGTATTGGGCAGATAATGATTCAATGCCTCGAAGTTCATCAGGAACTTTTACGGGTTGGAATATTATATTCAGTTATACAGTAAACTGTATGACTCGTTTTCAAGATGCTAATGTAGGAACAATAAAATTTTTTGTACCACAGAGTTTTTCTATTAGCTACAGTTTAGGTAAATCGGGATTTTTAGAAAAAGAAATAGTAGAAATTCGGCAGATGACTGCACAGTATGATACAGTTTGTAATTTATATAAGGCTCCAGAATGTTTGAGTATAGCAGATCCACCGGCGGCATATACAGATTATAATGTATATGCGACAATTGTAAAAAATCCACCGGTTGAAGGAACGACATATTATGCTGTAGTTACTAATATGCCAAATGGATATTATGCTCATCTTTTTAATTATTTTCAAACTACTGGAATATATGCAACTATAACATATGTTACATCTAAAGGAAATGTAGGTACTACGACTCTTAGTACTCCAGTAGATAATTAAATTTATAGTAACCAATAAAAACAATCCTGTTTGTATGTTCATATGGTTATATAAAGCAGACTTTAAGTCGTTTCTTTTCGGATAAGATATTAGTTATTATGTATTACGAAAAAATTTGTTTTT
>CAJUFW010000162.1:2485-7719 GCA_910585655.1 uncultured Lachnospiraceae bacterium | reverse complement strand
CATATATCGTTTCCTGCATATTCGATGCCGGGAACCTGACGTGCAGGTGCGTCATGACCGACAGCTGCCTTTAGGCAGCGAGTGCTAAATTATCTTCAGCGTTTCGTTTAATTTTGGATTTCACGCATACCTGCGGCTTGCTTCTCCGACTTCAAAACCCCCGTCGAAACCAGTACAACCCCGAACGTATCTGCGCTTCTATCTGTCTGAAGCTTTGTCATAGTTCTCTGATTGCCTGTTGCTTTCTTTATCATACTCCCTGTTTTTGTCAAAAATAAGGCAAATTATAAATTTCGTACCTTAAATTCCTTTTCCGCTTCCCTGCGCTGATCTTTCTTGGCAATATCCTGCCGTTTGTCGTACTTCTTTTTTCCTTTTGCCAGTCCGATCTCCACTTTTACCAAGCTTCCTTTTACATACACCCGCAATGGAACAAGGGTATACCCCTGTTGCGCCAGCTTTGGATTGAGTTTATTGATTTCATAGCGGTGCAGCAACAGCTTTTTTACCCGCAGCGGATCTTTATTGAACAGATTCCCTTTTTCATAAGGGCTGATGTGCATTCCATAAAGATACACCTCTCCATGTTCAATCTTTACAAACGATTCCTTAATGCTGCACTTTCCCATACGGATCGATTTGACTTCGGTGCCGTGCAGCTCAATCCCCGCCTCATAAGTTTCCTCAATAAAATAATCAAACCTGGCTTTTTTATTGTTTGCAGCCAGCATATAATGATCTTTTGCCATATGACATCCTTCCCCTTTTACCTGCTTTTCCTGCCTCTATTACCCTGCATCGTCCTCTTCTGACAGGCAGTCATAGCTTTCTAACAACATAAAATCTACCGTTTTTAGCTGCTTGTCACTGTCGATTACCTTCACCTGCACATGCTCTCCCAGTTTAAACGTCCTGCCGGTATCTTCTCCTACCAGTTCATAGCGTTCCTCTACATAAGAATAATAATCGTCCCAGAGATTGGAAACTTTTACCATTCCTTCTATTGTATTCGGTAGCTCGACGTACAAACCGGCTGCCGTTACGCCGGAAATCACCCCTTCAAACGTTTCTCCGATATGATGGCTCATATATTCTGCCTTTTTCATCTTTTCCACTTCCCGCTCAGCCTCGTCCGCCAGCCGCTCCCGTCTGCTGGATCGATCCGCTACCTCCGGTAAACGGGCTTCATAGTGACGGATTCTCTTTTCCGTCAGGCTGCCGCGCAGATTTTCTTTGATAATACGATGAATCTGCAGATCCGGATACCGTCTGATTGGCGAAGTAAAGTGGCAGTAATATCGTGCTGCCAAGCCAAAATGCCCAAGACTCTCTACCGTATAGCTTGCCCGCTTTAGGGAACGCAGCGTAATGCGACTGATCAACGCCTCCTCTGGCTTCCCTTCAATCTGCTCCATCAGCTTCTGAATTTCTTTCGGATGAATCTCCTCCTGCCCTACCCGGATACGATAGCCGAAATTATAAATAAACGTTCCCAGCTTTTGTATCCGTTCGGCGTCCGGATTCTCATGGCTTCGATATACAAACGGAAGCTCCTGCCAAAAATAATCCTCTGCTACGGTTTCATTCGCCGCCAGCATAAAATCCTCAATAATCCGCGTAGCCGTATTACGTTCATAAGCCTTTATTTCCAACGGTCTGCCCTTTTGATCCAATACAATCTTGCTCTCCGGAAAATCAAAATCGATCGAGCCTCTCTTCCGACGCTTTTTTCGTAATAGCTCTGCCAGCTCTGCCATCCGCAAAAACAATGGTACTAACTCCTGATACTCTTCTATCGCTTCCTCTTCTCCGTCTAAAATACGCTGAACGGCAGTATAACTCATCCGGCGGTTGACACGAATCACTGTTTCTGCAATCCGGTGTCCTACTACGGCTCCCTTTTCGTCAATTTCCATCAGACAGCTTAACGCCAGCCGATCCGTCCCTTCGTTCAAAGAACAGATTCCGTTCGAGAGTCGGTGCGGCAGCATCGGAATCACCCGATCCACCAGATAGACGCTCGTTCCCCGTTTTAGCGCCTCCTGATCAAGCGCGTCTCCTTCTTTTACATAATGGGTAACGTCCGCGATATGCACACCCAGCAGATAGCCGTCCCCTTCCTTCGTCAGCGTAATCGCATCATCCAAATCCTTTGCATCCTCGCCGTCTATCGTCACCGTCTCCCAGTCCCGCAAGTCCATCCTGCCTGCAAGCTCCTTGCTGTCTACCTCCTCCGGAGCCTTCCCTGCCTGTCTCATCACGTCCTGCGGAAACTCCTCCGGCAGCCCATAAGCTCGAACGATCGAAAGAATATCGACTCCAGGATCGTTGATATGCCCCAATATCTCGACAATCTCTCCTTCCGGACTGTTCTGTCCGTTTCCGTAAGAAGTCAGTTTTACGACAACCTTATGCCCGGAAACCGCGCCCTTATCTGCTCCTTTTGGTACAAAAATATCCGTTCCCAGCTTTCGGTTGTCTGGGATAACAAATCCGTAATGCTTCTCCTTTTGATACGTTCCCACTATCTCTAACGTATTTCGTTCGACTATCCGTACCACTCGTCCTTCACGGCGCGCTTTTCCTGTCGGACGTAGCGGTGCCGTCGGTTCCGAGCATTCTACCTGTACCCGATCTCCGTGCAAGGCTCCGTTTACAGCAACTTCCGGTATAAAAATATCCTCCGGTTCGCCTTCGATATGAACAAAGCCAAATCCTCTCTGCGTTCCGGAAAAAATCCCAATCAACGTATCCGCAGACACCCCTTTATAGCGGCTCTGCGCATCCTGGATAATCACGCCCTCCTCCATCAGCTCCTTTAATACCTGACGAAGTTCCTCCTTTTCCTCTTTCGGCACCTGCAGCAACGACGCCATCTCCCGGAATTTCAAGGGCTTATACTCCTTGTCTGTAATAAACTCTGCAATCCCCTTTTTATGCTCCTGAAAAATCCGACTCTCTTCTGGCGACCGTTCTGTTTGCTGTTTCTCTTTTGTTTTTTTAGTTCCTGTTTTTTCCATATTCCCTCACATTCTATTGTTTCACTATGGCAAGACGGCAACTCGTTTATTTTCCTTCTGAGGAATTGAAAAAACGGCTGCGGTACTCTGCCGGTGATACCCCCTCTACCGAATAAAATACCCGGATCAGCGGTCTGGTCGTATAGTAGCCTACTTCGTCCGCCGTATCTTTGACAGTCATTCCTGTGGCTAAAAGCTCCTTGGCTCGGTTCAGCCTCGCCTGGTTGATATAATCTAACAGCCCAATGTTCATTTTCCGCTTAAAGGTCTGGCTCAAATTCGACGGGCTCATACCAAACGTATCCGCAAGCTGTCCGGCAGAAAGCATTTTGTCGGTAAAATGCTCGTCAATATAGGCAGCCACCTCCGTCATCTGACAGCCTACCGAACGATTTTCGCTTTGCTCCTCTTCCTCCTTACTGTCGTCCTGGATCATCTCTTCTCCTGTCGATAGTTCCCCTAACAGACGAATCGCCGCTTCATATTCATGGGTACGAATCAAATCTCTTGCTTGTTTTTCTTTAAAGTAAACATCGACATTTTGCAGCTCGTCATTGCGCTTCATATCCCGATAAAGCAGTACCATCTTACTAGTACCTGCCCAATCACGAAATAAATTGATATCCAGTATTTCATCCCGGCAAAGGGAAATATCCTTTCTTCCCTGATGGACAAGGCTGATATTGATCCAAAGGTTCAGTCCGTAGCTTTCCTTTAAAAAGCAGCCGACTTTCTCTGCTACCTCCGCAATATCCTGATAAATCAAATCCGCCTCTACTTCCGTATCTACGTTGATAAGAAAGCAGTAATCTCTTCCGTATTCACCGCTTAAATAGGCATACTTACTCCCTTCCGCTTCCAACAGCTCCGCGCAGACGTTGTTGATAATAAAGGAAATCAATCTTCTGGTCTCCTCAGAAAGAATATTCTCCTCGTCCATGAAAATATCACTGATATCCGACACATTAAAATCCAGCAGCAAATAACCTTCATAGGCAAAATGGCTTGTCAAACGTCCGAATTCCTCGTCACTGATCATGGCATAACGGCTGTTTTCCAGGATACGAGTCATACGGTTGCTTTTGATCTGATGTTCTCTGCTTAGTTTTTCCTCCTCCTGGTTTTCATATACATGGATCAGCTTTTCTACGGAATCCTTAATCGCCTGGAACCCCCCAAGCTCCTCGTCCGAGCGATAGCGTCCCCGCTGCGTCAGCTTAATCAGCTCGTCTACCGGAGAATAATTCCGTTTCGTCAAAAAGCCAGCCAGCAATACCCCTAAAACAGAACAAAAAATCACATACGTAGTTAAAATCACCTTGGCTTGCTGCAGCTTTTCCATAAAAAGCCCCTTTGGAATCAGGTTTAACAGCCATAGCTTCTGTCCCGGAAGGCGGCTTAATATCAAATGCTCTTCTCCTACCCCTACGTATTGATATTCCTTTTCTTTTTCCAGTTCTTCTAAAACTTCCCAATATCCGGCTGCCTCCAGATTTTTCCTGTCCAGACAGTTTCCGTTCTCTAAAATCAAATGGACGGACGCGTCCTGTAAACAGATATCCTTCATCAGCTTCTGATAATCAAGCAAAACAAGCATCACGGCGTTTTGCTCTCTGGCTGTCTGCTCCGGATGGATTGCATACGCATAGACGCATATCTTTCCCCAAAGTCCCTCCACCAGATGAATGCTTCGGTATACCGGCTCGTCCAAAAAACGTTCAAATTCCTCCTTTGACATCCAAAGGCTTCCCCGAAGCATCTGGGCGTCATAGGCATAATAAATGTTTGTGGCTCCTACTAGATATTGACTGCGCGGAAAATACAAATAGGCGTTTAAAATATAGTCGTTGGATATTATATAATCCATCAGTGTTGTGTTGATTGTCTGGAAATTCAAGCGCTGTACGGTATTAAAGCTTCCATCTTCTACTCGTCCTAAATCCTGTACCTTATCGTCAGAAACAAGAGCCGCGCCCATATTAGATAAGTTATTTAACAGCAGCGAAACCGTATCAACCGATCGTTTTACCGTCTGATACTGCAATTCCTCTGCTTCTTCTCGGATCGTATTCATAGAAAATACATAAATCAAGATACCAAATGCCAACGGTACTACCAATACATACAAATATGACAACATCCACTGCCAAATTGTTTTATTTTTTATTGAATAGATCGGAAGAGCACACGTCTGAACTCCAGTCACATTACTCG
>CAJUFW010000162.1:670-2475 GCA_910585655.1 uncultured Lachnospiraceae bacterium | reverse complement strand
TATTTTCTCTGTTCCATCCTAATCAATCACCCATATCCTCTATATTGAACATGCCCTTTCTGGTATACGCCCCAAAGAAATCCCGTTTGTTATCTTACCATATTTCCGGAGAAATGACAAGAAAAAAATAAAATCCTTTTTAGAAAACGCCCTTCTATGGCAAAAAGCCCGGAAGCATAGCAGCCTCCGGGCTTTTGAATTGTCCAATATTGATTTAACCCTTTACAGAACCAACCATAACACCTGTTACGAAATATTTCTGTACGAATGGGTATACACACAGAATCGGTACGGTAGATACGATAATGGAACCGTATTTTACCAATGTCTTGTAAAGCTGCGCGTTATCCATCAACTCGCCTACGCTTTGGGTACTGGTAGCGTCGTTGCTGTTGTTGATCAGGATTTCTCTCATATACATCTGAAGAGGATATTTGCTCTTATCCTGCGGTAAGTACAACAAAGCGTCAAACCAGGAATTCCACTTACCTACGGCGATAAAGAGAATAATAACGGCAAAGGTTGCCTTACACAGAGGGAGGATAACCCGGAACATAACCGTAAACTCTCCTGCGCCGTCAAGACGTGCGGATTCTTCCAAGCTGTCCGGAATACCCTGGATAGCGGTTCTCATAATAATGATGTAAAATACCGACATAGCGCCCGGAATCAGACATGCCCAGTATGTATCCAGCAAGTGCAGATCCTTTACTACCATATAGGTCGGAATCATACCACCATTAAAGAGCATGGTGAAAGCCAAAAACATCATGATTGTATTCCGATAACGGAATCTCTTTCTGGAAAGCACATAACCAGCGATAACGGTCAGCACACCTGTAATCAGACACTGTGCAACTACGTAGAAAATCGTGTTCTTATAGCCCGTCCAGATACCTTTATACCGAAGGATAATCTTGTAAGCGTTCAGTGATAAGTCACCAAGCGGACGCAGCAGAATACCGCTAGACGTCTCTACCAGAGCCGGATCACTAATGGATGCCCAAAATACATGCAGAATCGGTACAAAACAGATAACACACATAAACAGCATGAACAGTGTGTTAAACACGGTGAAAATACGTCCACCTAGCGTTTTCTTTACTACCATCATAAGGCTCGTTCCCTCCTTTTCCTAGAATAAGCTTGTTTCCGAATACTTCTTACTGATTGCATTCGTCGTCAGCAGGAGACAGGTACCAACTATGGAATTGAACAAACCAACTGCGGTACTGTAGCCGTAATCATAATTCTGAAGACCAACACGGTATACGTAAGTACTGATAACATCGGCTTTTTCATAAGTAGCCGGCGAATAAAGGAGAAGCACCTTATCACTTGCTACCTGAAGAACGGAACCCATTCTCATAATCAACATGATGATAACGGTTGGAAGGATACTAGGGATTGTAATATGGATCGTCTGTTTCCAGCGTCCTGCACCATCCACTACGGCTGCTTCATACAGCTCTTGATCCACGCCTGACAAAGCAGCTAGGTAAATAATACTACCATAACCAACGCCCTGCCATGTACCAGATAAAATAAAGATCGGCCGGAAATAATTCGGATTACCTAATAAGTTCTGGCTTTCTCCTCCGGTAATAGATGCTACTACGTTAGAGATAACGCCGCCGCTCTTGGTAAAGTCTACGATCAAACCACAGATAACGACCATAGAAATAAAGTAAGGCATGTAGCTGATGGTCTGTACCACCTTTTTAAATTTAGCAGCCTTTACCTCATTCAACAGCAATGCGAATAAAATCGGCGCCGGGAAGTTGAGATCGGAAGAGCGTCGTGTA
>CAJUFW010000162.1:0-660 GCA_910585655.1 uncultured Lachnospiraceae bacterium | reverse complement strand
CCGGGAAGTTGACTAACAAATCCAGGATACCTAACACTGCTGTGTTTCTTAACAGACGTCCGAAATATGGACCTGTAAAGAAATTTGTGAAGTTGTCAAAGCCAATCCACGGGCTTCCCCAGATACCTTTTGCCGGAGCAAATCTCTGGAATGCCATGACGATACCAGCCATCGGCCAGTAGCAGAAGATTAAGTACCATACTATAATCGGAATGCACATAAAATAGATGGCCTTGTTCCTTCTGAAGTCTACTGCAAGGTTATGCGGTACCGCTTTGATGCCGCCGTTTTCGATGTAACCAATTACTTTTTTTGGTTTTGCAGTTTCTTGTTTCACAATTTACCCTCCTATCTTTCTCCGCCAGCAGGCGCCTCTTTGAGTTCTTCCTATGGCTTCCTATCCTTTCTGTGCTTCTCTAACAAAACGGATAGGGGCTTCCCCCGTAGTCACCTTTTGACGGTAATCCAAGGGAGCAGCTCTCTGCTTCCTTGTTGCTGGCATTATCATAGCATAGCCTTGCCAAAATTGGTATGCCGTATATTTTACAAAGCCAAAAATATTGAAGAATTGTTCCAAAAGACGCTTGATAAAATCAATATAAAAACGTTTTTTCTCTGTTTTGGGCATTTCAGATCGGAAGAGCGTCGTGTAGGGAAAGA
>CAJUFW010000161.1:5463-7764 GCA_910585655.1 uncultured Lachnospiraceae bacterium | reverse complement strand
TAATTATCTACCTCCTACCCGATTATGATAGGAAAGTTCTCCAGGTGGGATGCACACTCGCGCAAGAAGAGTGTATCCAATGTGAGCAAAATGTGCTGAATCGTTTCCAGGCGAGGTAAAGAGGATAGAAATTCTCTGAAAAATCTTGTAAAAACCACTTCTATTTCGTATACTGATATTGGATGGAAGTGGTTTTTAGTTTGGAACGCATGTGAATAGGGATTTAGTATTAAAATTTTTAAAAAGGGAGGCGTTTTTATGCTTCAGGAAAGCAATCGCATAGAGTTAAAGGCTACATTAAATGATAAATTAGAAAAAGAGATTGTGGCATTTTTAAATAATCGTGAAGGGGGAATCCTTTATATAGGGATTGATGATAAAGGGCATCCAATTATAAATCCAGATATGGACGCTATACAGTTAAAAATTGCAGATAGGATTAAGAATAATATTTTACCATCTACGTTAGGATTATTTGACGTTATTACAGAAAGCATAGATGGGATAGCAGTAATTAAAATTGTGATATCCAGCGGACTGGAGAAACCATATTATATTAAGAGCAAAGGGATGTCGCCGAGTGGTTGTTACATGAGATTAGGCACATCAACGCAGCCAATGACCACAGAACTTATAGATGAATTATACGCAAAAAGAATTCATACTACTTTACGGAATATTTCTTCGCCAAGACAGGATCTTACCTTTGCACAGCTTAAAATTTATTATCAGGAACGTGGTTTGGAGTTAAATAAGCAGTTTGCAAACAGCTTGGAATTATTTACTCCAGATGGAAAGTATAATTATATTGCTTATCTTTTGGCAGATGAAAACGGAGTCTCTATAAAGGTGGCGAAATATGCAGGGAAAGATAAAGTAGATTTAAAAGAGAATGAAGAATATGGATATTGCTCCTTGATCAAAGCAACGAATTATGTTTTAGAGAAAATGAAGATTGAAAATGTTACGAAGACTCGAATAACAAGTACAAAACGAATAGAACAAAATTTAGTTGAACTGGTTCCTATGCGAGAGGCATTGATTAATGCGATTGTTCATAATGATTTTTCAAGAGAAATTCCGCCGGTGTTTGAAATTTTCAGTGACCGGATGGAATTTACGTCTTATGGCGGATTAATTCAAGGACAAAGTAAAGAAGATTTTTTTAGTTGCAGCAGTATGCCAAGAAATAGAGAATTGATGAGAGTGTTTAAGGACGTAGGGTTAGTGGAACAGCTCGGATCTGGTATGAGTCGTATCTTAAATGCTTATGATAGAAGTATTTTTGAAATATCAGAGCATTTTATTAAAGTGATTTTTCCGTTCGCATCGTTAGAAGAAAAAAAAGATATTGCTATCTCAAGACAAATTGGCGATGATAATGGCGATGATAATGGCGATGATAATGGCGATGATAAAAAGATTCTTTTATTATTGGAAAAAGAACCGGATATGACAGCAAAAAAAATAAGTGAAAAAACGGGATTTAGTACCAGAAAGGTCAGTCGAATCATGAAAAGGCTGAAGGAATCAGAAAAAATTATTCGTATTGGTTCGGATAGAAAAGGTTATTGGAAACTCAACTGAAAAAGTCCTTTGAAGATAGTTTGATTTTGGGACGAGTGGAATAGGTGATTATTCTAAAATATAGATTTTAATTAGTAAAAAAATATACAAAACAACTAAATATATATTGATTTTTGGAAACAATTATGGTATTATAATAACAGATAATTGAAAAAATTGCTACAATTATTGTTGAATATTTACTGATTTTGATTCAAAGTTTGGTGGGAGGGGGAATAAGCAAAGATAAAATGAATGATTTCAGATTTTCTTGCAAAAGGATTCCGTTTTTATGTAAGTACCGAGTAGTGAACATGACGAATGAATAGCGGAAATGAAAGAAGAATTTTCATGATGAAAAAATTTAGAAGGATGAGTGGGATTTTTATTCTTTGTATTGGATTGCTTCTTTCGAGTATCCCGGTAGGAGCTTCTGACAGAGAAAATGATTTAGATAAGTTGGAGACTAATCTGATTAGCCAGATTGCCGAAGAGTATGGGTTTGCAGAGGAAAAAACATCTTCAATTCCATTTCCGAGCGGATATCTTATTCGAGTAGACAATAATATGCCGCATGGAGCTGCTATTTGGTTTACCGTAAATTATAAGGACAGTAAAGGAAATTATAAAGAAATTCAGGATCAGATAGGGTTATAAGTGTAGTTCTGATTTACATGTATTAAAGTGGGCAGGAGGCGTTTTTAAACGTCTCCTGTAATGCGAAATAAACGTTTT
>CAJUFW010000161.1:0-5453 GCA_910585655.1 uncultured Lachnospiraceae bacterium | reverse complement strand
TACACGACGCTCTTCCGATCTTGTTAAAAATAAGATCTTAAACGATATCCCAGAATCAGGGGGAATGTGTGAATGAAAAAAATAGAAGTGATATCTAAGCATAAGAATCAAATTTTATTTGTTATCATCGGTGTCGCTGTAGTGGCATGTTGTTCCTGTATTGTTATTTTTATGATACAACAAAGGAATTCAGATATTATGCCATTGTCTGAAAAGGAAGTAAGCTTGCTTGGTGATGGCAAATATGCCTTTAATGGTTTTGTGATTGGAACATCATATAAGGAAATGAAAAAAAGGCTAAAAAAGACGGAAGATTTTGCTCCTAATATAAGAGAATCAGAGAATAAGGGGCAATCGTATCAATTAGTAGAACATAGGATGCGTTTAGAAGCACCCGGATACCAGAATGGCTATATTTCCTATAGCTTTTGTGAAAAGAAATTTCACTACGGTCGATGCGAATTATATTTTTCTTCTTATGCAGAAGCTTTGGTATACATGGATCGTCTGGTAGAACCTCTGTTGGACTTGGATCAGTTAAAAGAGGAAAGACCCGACGAGAAACGCTATCGTATCAAAGATATGTTTGATACACAGATGGAATTATACGTGTCTGGGAGGGAAGATAATGGGGAAGTTGTGATTCTTTTCTATAAGAAATATAAATAATAGGAGATAATAGAAAAGTAACTACCTGCCGAAAAAAGCAGAGCAGTTACTTTTCTTCTTTATTTTATTTCACTTTAGCTGCAGTTCATATAGCTTTTTATAAATCCCGTCCTGCGTCAGTAATTCCTGGTGCGTCCCGCTTTCGCGGATCTTCCCTTTGTGCATAACAATGATATTATCGGCGTGCTGAATCGTAGAAAGACGATGAGCTACCATAATGGTAGTACGTCCGTTCATCAGTGTTTTTAACGCTTCTTCAATCAGCAATTCTGTTTCGGTATCAATGTTGGCAGTGGCTTCGTCCATGACTAAAATAGCCGGATCATAAGCTAGTGTACGGGCAAAGGAAAGAAGCTGGCGTTGTCCGGCAGAAAGAGTAGAACCGCGTTCGGTGACAGGTTCGTTATATCCTCCCGGTAATTTTTCGATAAAGTGAGCGGCATTGACATGCTCAGCTGCCGCCTGTACCTGTTCATCTGTAATATGGTCATGTTTCAGGCGGATGTTGCTTTTAATATCTCCGGTAAAAAGGAAGACGTCCTGCTGTACCTGACCGATAGCCGCCCGTAGCGATTCTAAACTGTATTGTTTGATATCGATACCATCAATCAAAATCTGTCCTTTTTGAATATCGTAGTAGCGTCCAATCAGGTTGAGAATAGAAGACTTTCCGGCGCCGGTTGCCCCTACGAAGGCTACTTTCTGACCTGGTTCAATGACAAAGGAAACATCGCGGAGGACGTATTCTTTGTTGTCATAGGCAAACCAGACGTGCTTGAATTCGATTCGTCCCTGGATAGCAGACGGACGAATCGGGTGTTCACATTCCTGAATCATCGGCTCTTCATCCAGGATGGTAAAAATCTTTTCTGCCGAGGCGATAGAGGACTGCAGGGTGCTGAATTGCTCGGCTAATTCCTGAATCGGCTCGAAAAAGGAATTGATATATTGCAGGAAGATATAGAGCGTACCGATGGAAATAATGCCCTGGAGTACCTGCCAGCTTCCGGTGGCGATGACGATCACCAGCGCGACAATGGAAAGCAGATAGATCAAAGGACGGAAAACCGCAAATACCATCATTTCTTTATAAAAAGCTTTAAAAAGTTTGTGGTTCTTGCCGTCAAATTCCTGGTATTTTTCTTTTTCTCTGGCAAAAATCTGAATCACCTTCATACCGGAGATATTTTCGGAGAGGAAGGTGTTGAGATTGGTCAGCCTGGTTCTTGCCACCCGGTAGGTAGCGCGTGAAATTTTACGGAACACTACCGTCAGTACGGCGACGACCGGAAGCAGAACAAAGGAAAAAAGCGCCAGACGAACGTTCATCGTCAGCATGACGACAGCCAGACCGATGATTTTGATGATATTCCGAAAAAGCCGAACAAGGATACCGGAGTACATTTCGTTTAAGGCTTCTACGTCATTGGTAACTCTTGTCACCAGCCGCCCGACTGGATTTAAGTCAAAATAACGAAGAGAAAGGCGTTCGATGTGAGTAAACAATTCCTCTCTGATGTTGTAAATGACCTTTTGCCCGGTCAACTGCAGCAACCAGGTCTGAATGATATTGAATACAATGTTAAATATCAAAATGATAACATACAAAATGGCAGTACGCCAGATTCCTGCCCAATCAGAAGAACGGAGCTGCCGTAGCTCTGTCCGGCTTAATAAAGTACCTTCTAACATAGAAGAACCTGCCGGGGTAATGATAAGAGTTCCGTCTTTTTCTTCTATAGTAAAAGTAGATTCGTCCCAGGTTTGTAACAGTTGCTGTGCAGCAATGTCTAAATGTCGGAACAGATAATAGTGATTGCCATAAAGCACCATCTGGCTATAGCGTTCGGAGGAAAGGGAGGGCGGCAATTCTTCGCTTCCTGTTTCTACCGTCTGCCGCAAAGCTTGCTGATAGGCATCCCTAAGAGTTTCGGACTCTTTGGCAGAAAGTTTCTTTAGGGAATCTTCTTCCGGAAGCTCCAGATACGGGTACTGATAGCCGCTTATGTAGTCGTCGATAGCGTCGCCGACCAGAATCGGACGGTATAGCTCCAATCCGGTTAAAAGCAGCACCAGCAAAAGAGAGACAGCCATATAGTGCCAAAAAGGTTTGACATAGGTTAAAAGACGCCGTAGGGCGCTGCCGCTAAACTGAGATTCCACGCGGTCTTCGGTAATCTGATTGACTGACATGGCGCTCACCTCCTATATTACGTCCAGTTGTTTTTCCAACTGTTGCTTTTCGTACATGTCATGATAGATTCCACGACGAGCCATCAGTTCTTCATGTGTGCCGTATTCTGCCATATTGCCGTCTTCTAGCACTAAAATATGGTCAGCGTTTTGAATGGTGGAAATCCGGTGGGCAATGATGATCGTCGTTTTGCCTGCCCGGTTTTCCTTGAGGTTAGATAAAATCTGTTCCTCGGTGTCGGTGTCTACCGCAGAGAGAGAATCGTCTAAAATCAGCAGTGGGGCGTCCTTCATTAACGCCCTGGCAATCGAGCTTCGCTGCTTCTGACCGCCGGAAAGGGTAACGCCGCGTTCTCCGACCATCGTCTGATAACCGTCCGGGAAATCGACGATATTGTCATGAATACAGGCAGCCTTGGCAGCTTCTATTACTGCCTCGGACGGGCAGCCCTTAACGCCAAAGGCGATGTTCTCCTCTAACGTAGAGGAAAACAGGAAGTTATCCTGCGGTACATAAGCGATGTTTTCCCGTAATACGTTAAGCGGAATCCGCCGTATTTCCGTACCGGAGAGAGAAAGCTGACCTGATTCGGTATTGTAAAGGCGCAGCAGCAGATTGGCAAAGGTGGTTTTACCGCTGCCGGTTCGCCCTAAAATTGCCAGAGTTTCTCCAGAGGCAACTTCGATGGAAATGTGGTTTAAAGCCGGATATTGGCTGCCCGGATAAGTAAAAGTCAAATCCCGGAATGAAATGCTGCCATCCAGGGAGCTGACAGGAGCCAGATTCGCTTCATCAAAAATCTCCGGCTTTTCATCGAAAATCGCCTGAACACGCCGGGCAGAGGCGCGTCCCTGGGAGAAGTTATTGATACAGTCTCCACAGGCAATCATCGGCCAGACGAGCATTCCCAGGTACTGATTAAAGGCGATAAACTGCCCTAAGCTGATACCGCCGGTGATTGCCAGATAGCCGCCGTAAAGCAGCGTGATCAAGGTACTGATACCAATAATTCCGTCTAAGAGAGGAATGAACATAGCGTGCAGCTTGACAACGTGCAGGTTTTTATCCATGTTTTGTTTGTTGGAGCGGGCAAAAGCGGCTAATTCCTTATGCTCCTGAACAAAAGCCTTGATTACACGGATGCCGGTCAGACTTTCCTGTACCTGATCCGAGAGAGCCGAAAAGGCTTCCTGTTTGGCAGTATAACGTTTTTCAATTTCTTTTCCGAAATAATAGCAGCCGATCGCAATGGTCAGAAGCGGAATTACCGCCAGCAAAGTAAGCTGTAAGTCGATGTGCAGCACCATCTTTGCCAATACCATAATCGTCATAATGATTGCGTCAAACGCCGTGATAATAGCAGGTCCGACCGTCATCCGGATCGCATTTAAATCATTGGTAAAATGCGCCATCAGATCACCAGTCTTATGCTCGTTAAAATACCGGGAAGAAAGCTTCTCCAAATGCCCGAACATATCGTTTCTCAGTTTGTATTCGATTCCGCGGGAGGAACCGAAAATAAAATAACGCCATAAAAAACGTCCCAGCGCTAAGGTTGCGCCGACCAGGAAAATTTTTAAAATCAGAATCCAAATATCGTCCATCGTCATAGTATGATTCTGAAGCCCGTCCGTGATTTCCCCGGTGTACTGCGGGATATAGAGATTTGCCATATCCACAATAAACAACGTGATAAGACCAAACAGGTATTTCCATTTATATTGTAAAATATAATATAGGAAAATACCCTGTTTTTTTCGTTTGCTTTCCATACAGTAAAAAATCCCTCCGTTTCTTCCCGTCTGCCGTTGCGACAGGAGTATTTGGTTTTACGGTTGAAAAACCCCCAGAGCGGAAAGCACCGGGGATTTTAGCCGAACATATGTTAGTGACACTGAGGTTCACTATAGCATAAATAGAGGGGGATTGCAAGTTTTTTAGCCAAAATAAAAAATGTTTGCCCGGTTAGGTATATTTTCTTTTGTCTGTGCCATACTATCAATGTACTCTTTCAGTTTGAATCCCCCTTCAAACTGAGAAGAGTCACCAAAGATAAGTAAAACTTATCCTCCCCTTTTTTAAAGAAACCTCTGCGGGTGCGTTACATCACCTGTGGAGGTTTCTGTCATGTTTGCCTGTTTTGTATGTTAGGAAGGGGTTTCTTTTTTTTGCAATCCATCTAAATATGAGAGCAAGCGCTTTTTATCTGCCCGTGTCAGCTCTTTATAACGTTCTATTAAGGAAATCAGTTCAGAATTCAATTTGGGTGGTTGTATGGTGGTATCGTAGTCAAAAAAATCCTGAAGGGAAAGCTGGAAGCCGGTGCAAATTTTTTCCAATGTCGGAATAGTAGGAAAGGTGTTTCGGCTGAACATACTATTTAAAGAGGCAAGCGGAAGCCCGGAAGCCTTGGCCAGACGGTAATGATTCCAGCCATATTGGGTACATAATGCTTCGATACGTAAAAGAATCTGGTTTAAATCTTTTTCCAATCTGAACATCCTTTCTAAAAACAAACCTTCAGTAAAATTTCCTATGTCTATATTTTAAGGTAGAAATTCCAATTTTATGATGTTGGGGTCAAAACCAT
>CAJUFW010000160.1 GCA_910585655.1 uncultured Lachnospiraceae bacterium | reverse complement strand
TAAAATTCTTGACATTGTTGTAGAAAAAGTATAAAATTATTCTGTTGTATTTTGTACAATGAAAATTGAATAAGGAGGTGCTCCAGTGGAATATGTACTTACAGCGGTCATTGCTGTTCTGATTACCAGTGTAATTGTCGCTCCTCTTGTTTGGAAGCTTGCGATTGCCAATCGGATTAAGAACTATGAAGCGAAGGTTGGCAGTGCGGAAGAGAAGGCTAGAGAAATTATAGATGAAGCTATTAAAACAGCCGAGACAAAAAAAAGGGAAGCCTTGTTGGAAGCCAAAGAAGAAGCCCTGAAAAACAAAAATGAGTTTGAACGGGAATCCAAGGAACGAAGAGCAGAATTACAGCGGTATGAAAAACGGGTGCTGACGAAGGAAGAAACTTTGGACAGGAAGACCGAAGCACTTGAAAAAAAGGAATCCAAACTTACTGCCAGAGAAGCAGAACTTGACAAGGAAAAGGAGTTAGTAGAAGAACTTCATGGAAAGCGTCTGCAGGAGCTGGAACGGATTTCTGGATTAACCTCCGAACAGGCAAAGGATTACATTTTAAAAACCGTAGAGGATGAGGTAAAGCACGAAACAGCGCTTATGGTAAAGGAATTGGAGAACCGCGCCAAAGAAGATGCCGATAAAAAGGCGAGAGACTTTGTGGTAACGGCAATCCAAAAGTGTGCTGCCGATCATGTGGCAGAGACTACGATATCCGTTGTACAGCTTCCGAATGATGAGATGAAAGGGCGTATTATTGGGCGAGAAGGACGGAATATCCGTACTGTAGAGACCATGACCGGTGTGGATTTGATTATTGATGACACGCCGGAGGCCGTGATTCTTTCCGGTTTTGATCCGGTGCGCCGTGAGATAGCACGGATTGCATTGGAAAAGCTGATTGTGGACGGGCGTATTCATCCCGCCAGGATTGAAGAAATGGTGGAAAAGGCTCAGCGTGAAGTGGAGACGATGATGCGTGAAGAGGGTGAGGCGGCTACTTTAGAGGTAGGGGTACACGGAATTCACCCGGAACTGGTCAGATTGCTTGGTAAGATGAAATTTCGTACCAGCTATGGTCAGAACGCATTAAAACATTCTATCGAGGTAGCGCATTTAGCGGGCTTGCTGGCAGCAGAAGTCGGTGTCGATGTCAAGCTGGCAAAACGGGCAGGTCTTTTGCACGATATCGGAAAATCCGTCGATCATGAGATAGAAGGCTCCCACATCCAGATTGGTGTCAACCTCTGTAGGAAATACAAAGAATCTCCGATAGTGATCAACGCGGTGGAGGCGCATCATGGAGATGTGGAACCTCAGACATTGATTGCTTGTTTGGTACAAGCTGCAGATACGATCTCGGCAGCACGTCCGGGCGCCCGCAGAGAAACATTGGAGACCTATACAAATCGGTTAAAGCAGTTAGAGGATATTGCCAACGGCTGCAAGGGTGTAGAAAAATCTTTTGCTATTCAGGCAGGTCGGGAAATCCGTGTTATGGTTATTCCTGACCAGGTGAATGATTCGGAAATGGTTCTTTTAGCGCGTGACTTATCGAAGCAGATTGAAAGTGAACTGGAGTATCCAGGGCAGATTAAAGTAAGCGTCATTCGTGAGTCAAGGGCAGTAGATTATGCAAAATAACAACCAGTCAGGGCTGTTGTCTTGGAACTGAGTCGTCAGTTTCAGGGCAGCAGCCCTTTTTGTATCATAGGGATGCACACTCGCGCAAATAGAAGATGTTGCCTTATTTTAACTCGGGATGGATTCTTATTTGTTATTAGAAGAAGAATCTCCATAAGTATAGCTTATGGAGTGAAAAAGATATTTGAACTTGATTCCCTTCGTAACATCCGTTACAATAGTATGTGATGATACATGAATACTTGTATACCATTTATGCAAAAGCACGGATGGTTCCGAACGAAAGGGGATACATAGAATGGCACTGACACTTTCTAAAAAGGCAATGGCAGTAAAGCCTTCCTCTACATTGGCGATTACTGCAGCAGCAAAAAAGCTCAAAAGCGAAGGAGTAGACGTCGTAGGATTTGGAGCGGGAGAACCGGATTTTGATACTCCGGACAATATTAAGGCGGCGGCTATCCAGGCGATTGAGGAAGGCTTTACCAAATATACGCCGGCTTCCGGGACAGAGGAGTTAAAACAGGCGGTGTGTGAAAAGCTAAAAAGCTTTAACGGGCTGGAATATGAAACGGATCAGATCGTAATCAGCAACGGCGGAAAGCATTCTCTGACCAATATTTTTGAAGTGCTGCTCAATCCGGGAGAGGAAGTCATTATTCCGGCGCCTTATTGGCTAAGCTATCCGGAAATTGTCAAGCTGGCAGACGGTGTTCCGGTATATGTTACCTGCCGGAAAGAGAACGGTTATAAAATAACGGCGAAAGAACTGGCAGCAGCTTGTACAAAACGGACGAAAGCGTTAATTTTAAATTCCCCGAACAATCCGACGGGTTCTGTTTATACAAAAGAGGAACTGCAGGCTTTGGCAGAAGTCATTATACAAAAGGATATTTATGTGGTATCCGATGAGATGTACGAAAATTTGATATACGATGGAAAAGAACATATCAGCATCGCTTCGTTGGGAGAGGAGATTTATAAAAGGACGATTACCTGCAGCGGAATGGCAAAGAGTTATTCGATGACCGGGTGGCGGATTGGTTATACGGCAGCATCAAGGGAAATCGCTAAGCTGATGGGAAGCGTGCAGAGCCACCAGACCTCCAATCCAAACTCCATCGCTCAAAAAGCTGCCGTAGAAGCCTTACGTGGCTCGCAGGAAACGGTAAAGATGATGCAAAAGGAATTTGACAGACGGCGTATGAACATGTATAATCGTCTTTTAGAGATGCCTTATATAGAAACGAATCTGCCGGTGGGCGCTTTTTATGTTTTTGTAGATATGAGCCAGACACTTGGAACGCTGCATAAAGGCAGAGAGATTGATTCTATCGAAACCTTGGCGTCTATTCTGATTGACCAGTATCAGGTTGCCGTAATCCCTTGCGCGGATTTTGGCTTTGCTACTCACATTCGTTTATCTTATGCGATTTCGATGGAGCAAATTGATAAAGGACTGGATCGGATTGAAACATTTTTAAAAGCGTTGGAGCCGTCAGAGCAGCAGACATGCGGTCTGGAAGACAACGCATTTGCAAGGGCTTCCTAAGTACGCAGCAGTATCTTGTATCATAGGAAAGTTCTCCAAACTTCCCTATAATTCTTCTTCATTATTTTGGGTATGAGGCGGAGGGTTTTATGATAAAATTCGGTTTTATTGGTGCAGGAAATATGGGCGGAGCGATGCTTTGCCGGGCAGTAGAACAATATGGAGCAGAACAGTTTTTGGTATCGACCGCTTCGGCAGAAAGCAGAGAGAGACTGCGGCAGAATCTGGGCGTAGCAGTGACAGGAGAGAATACAAGAGTGGCAGGGGAGAGTCGGTTTTGTATTCTTGCGGTAAAGCCCTATTTATTTGCAACGCTTCTGCCAGAGTTAGCGCCGGTATTGACCGGAGAGCAGATATTGATTTCGGTGGCGGCAGGCGTGACGATAGAGCAGATGAAACAATGGCTTGGAAAAGAAGTACGGATTGTAAGGGCTATGCCGAATACGCCTGCCCAGGTAGGCGAAGCCATGACCGGGCTTTGCTTTGATAACAGTGTCTACAGCAAAGAGGAACGAGCAGAACTTCTTGCTTTTTTTGAAAGCTTTGGACGAGTAGAGGAAGTGCCGGAGCAGCTCCTAAACGCAGTCATAGGCGTTAGCGGCAGCTCTCCGGCTTATGTCTATTTATTTATCGAAAGCCTGGCAGACAGTGCGGTTCGTGCCGGACTGCCTAGGCAGACGGCGTATACTATGGCGGCTCAGACGGTTTTGGGGGCGGCAAAGATGGTATTAGAAACCGGCAGACACCCGGGAGAACTAAAGGATGCTGTCTGCTCGCCGGGAGGGACTACCATCGCAGGCGTAGCGGCTTTAGAGGAATATGGCTTTCGGAATGCGGTACTAAAGGCGGGCGAAGCCTGCCAGAACCGGGCAAAAGAAATGGAAAAATAAAAGAGGAGGAATGGAAGATGGCATATGAGCGTTTGGAGCGTCATGTTCGCTATCAGGGACGTATTGTAGAAATGTGTACGGATGTCATTGCATTACCGAACGGAAAGCAGGTAGAGTGGGATCTCGTGCATCATAAAGGAGCGGCAGCGATTCTTCCGGTAGATGAAGAAGGAAAACTGGTGATGGTACGGCAGTTCCGAAACGGTCCGCAAAAGGAAATTTTAGAAATTCCTGCAGGCGGCTTAAATCCAGGAGAAGATTTTATCACCTGCGCGACAAGAGAATTAGAAGAAGAAATCGGTTATCATGCCGAGGAAGTTCATCCGTTGATTGAACTGTATACCACCGTAGCCTTTTGTGATGAAAAGATCGGGATTTATTATACGGAAAAAATGACTCCGGCTACGCAGCATTTGGACGACGATGAATTTGTGACGATTGAGCGGTATACGCTAGAGGAAGTCGTAGATATGATTTTAAACGGAACTATCCAGGATTCCAAAACTATGGCGGCGGTACTTGCCTATCAGGAGATACGGCGCCGGAGAGAACAGGAATAGCAAATAGAAAGCAGCATAAGCTTATAAAAAACTCACAGGAATCAGAGTATGAAAAAGCGTTTATGCTGTTTTTTGTTTTTGCTGCTGTATTTATTTGGTTTTTTGATAGGAGTATTGGCAAGTGGCTGGTTATATCCGGGAAATACAGGAGATTCCGGCTGGCAGCAGGAAAAGAAAGACTCCGGGAAGATATCGCCGCAGACGTTAGAAACCTGGCAGGCGGGCGGCGTTACGTTGGCGCAGGAGGAAACTACGTTGGCGGAACCTGGAAAAAAATATCCGGGAAACGTATGGGGAAGAAAGCTGGGATGGTGTTATCTGCTTTATTTTGTACTGACGGTAGCGATTTTAGAGGTTGGAAAAAAGCCGCTGCCGTTACTGGCGTTTTGGCTGCTTTATGGAATAACTTCCGGGATATATGCCAGAGGGCTGGCAAGCTTTTACGGCAGACTGGGAGAGTATTACAGTTTTACGGCAGTGCTGGTGATTCCTTCTGTCTTAGCCGTTTTGACAGGGATTTTCTGGATAAAACCGGGATTGGAACCGGGGCTTAGCTATGTTCCTTATCAAAAACGGATACGGGACATCTTACTGGTTCTCCGTATCCGTCTTTTGCCTTCCTGCTTTTATGCAGCCGCCTTATTGCTTTGTTATGTGACCGATTATGAGATTGTAAAGCGTATCCAATGGAGACTTTTACTTCGCATGCTCCGCAATGTCGTAAATTAAACGTTCCGAATCCTCCCAGCCCAGGCATGGATCGGTGATGGATTTTCCATAGGTATGTTCGGAAATCTTTTGGTTGCCTTCGACCAAATAGCTTTCGATCATTACGCCTTTGACCAGCCCGGCGATATCCGGTGAAACCTGGCGACTGTGCATAATTTCCTTGACGATACGGATCTGTTCGGCAAACGTTTTGTTGGAATTGGCATGGTTGGCATCGACAATCGTTGCCGGATAGGAAAGGTTTCGTTCCTGGTAAAGCTGATGAAGAAGGTTTAAATCCTCGTAATGGTAGTTTGGCAGGGACTGACCGTGCTTGTTGACGGCTCCCCTTAAAATCGTGTGCGCAAGCGGGTTCCCGCTTGTTTTTACTTCATAGCCCCGATAGAGGAAGGTGTGACTGCCCTGAGCGGCAACGCAGGCGTTTAACATTACGGAAAGATCGCCGCTGGTTGGATTTTTCATTCCTGCCGGAACGTCAATTCCGCTGATGGTAAGCCGATGCTGCTGATCCTC
This sequence comes from uncultured Lachnospiraceae bacterium, assembly GCA_910585655.1. Classification (GTDB taxonomy): domain Bacteria; phylum Bacillota; class Clostridia; order Lachnospirales; family Lachnospiraceae; genus MGBC131033. The sequence goes on along the minus strand of CAJUFW010000160.1, from coordinate 1,905 downwards.
TACCGAGCGGGCGCCTACTGCGATATAGGAAAGAACATCTTCTACATAAGGCAGATTTTCCGGGTAAAGCATTTCGTCGGCGGCAAACATACCGGACGCCTCAATCGCATGCAGGTGAAGCTTCCGCATAGCGATCAGCCCTTCGGATAAATCGGGCTTTTTTTCCGGATCAGGCTGGTGGACGATACCTTTGTAGCCTTCGCCGGTCGTACGCGGCTTGTTGGTATATACTCTTGGAATCAACAGCAATGTATCTTTTACATGCTCCTGTATGGCAGCCAGCCGCGAGACATAATCGCATACCGCGTCCTCATGGTCGGCGGAGCAAGGACCGATGATCACTAAAAATTTGTCGGATTCTCCGGTAAATACTTTTCTGATTTCCTCGTCCCGCTGTTTTTTTTTCGCTGTCAGCTCTAAAGAGAGCGGAAAACGGTCTTTTAATTCCTCAGGCGACATAACCTGTTTTATAACTTGAAAACTCATTGGTATTCCTCCTGTAACGATTTGATTTTAGAAAGGCAGTAAGCCTTTGTAAGTAAATTGGCTTGCTACTCATTCTAAGAATATTTTTTCGCTTTGTCAAGCATATACTGTAGCAATCAAGTAATCGAATAGGTATCCACGATGAAACGAAGTAAAATTTTGATATTGATAAGCTGCCTGATAGTTTCCCTGATAGGGGTAGGCGCAGCAAAAGGAGCGGCAAAGGAGGAGTCGGTTCTTCCGGTAGAAAATACCCTTCCTGCAGAAAAAGAAGACCCGATGGCTCTTACTGCGGTTTCTGCCATTTTGATCGAAGGATCTACCGGGGAAGTCTTGTATGCCAAAAAAGAAGATATGGAAATGCCCCCTGCCAGTATTACAAAGATTATGACGCTGCTGTTGATATTAGAAGCCTTAGAGAGCGGGCAAATCAACCTGACGGATCTGGTAACGGTCAGCGAGCATGCAGCGGGAAAGGGCGGCTCGCAGGTCTATTTAGAACCAGGAGAAACACAGACAGTAGAAGATATGATAAAATGTATTTCCATTGCCAGCGCCAACGACGCGGCTACGGCGATGGCAGAGCATATCGGCGGAAGCGAAGAAGCGTTTGTTGTCAGTATGAACGAAAAGGCAAAGCAGTTGGGGATGGAGCATACTCGTTTTGCCAACTGTACCGGTCTGGACGCAGAAGGGCATTATTCCTCGGCGAAAGACGTAGCGCTGATGTCTAGGGAGCTGATTACCCGTTTTCCGCAGATCAGTCAGTATTCGACGACCTGGATGGATACTATCGTACATAAAACAAGACGTGGAGAAAGTGAGTTTGGTCTTACCAATACGAATAAATTGGTACGAACCTATGAGGGAATTACCGGACTGAAAACCGGATCTACCAGTCAGGCAAAGTTTTGTCTTTCTGCTACTGCTAACCGAAACAATTGCGATATGATCGCGGTAGTGATGGGGTGTCCTAGTCCAAAGGATCGTTTTGAGGAGGCAGCAAAGTTATTAAATTATGGGTTTGCCAACTGCAACGTATTTCAACATACCCTGACAGCGGCAGATCTGGCTGCCGTACCGGTAAAAAACGGAGTATTAGAAGAAATAACGCTTGCTCCGCCGGAAGAGTTCCGCCATTTATTTTTAAAAGGGGAAAACCTTGACGAGGTAACATGGGAAATAGAGTACCCGGAAGCCGTGGAAGCTCCGGTGGCGGTAGGCGATCTGGTGGCAGAATTAGTTTACCGGCTTGGAGAAAACGAAATCGGAAGAGTACCGATAGGATCCGCCGAGGAAGTCGATCGGGCAGGGTATTGGTTTTACCTGGAAAAAATCTGGAAAAGATTGTTGATGACCTATGGCCACGGTAAACGCACGATTTTATGTCTATCCGCCAAAGAAAAAATCTGATATATT
>CAJUFW010000159.1:5922-7871 GCA_910585655.1 uncultured Lachnospiraceae bacterium | reverse complement strand
TCTACACGTACTGACACACTCTTTCCCTACACGACGCTCTTCCGATCTGTTTCAGCCGTTTTTCTAACTCTACCAGAATCGCCAGCTTATCGATAAACCAAATATCTATTTTTGTAATCTCATGAATTGTCTCATAGGAAAAGCCCCGACGGATCGCTTCGGCAATCGCATAAATCCGCCGATCGTCTACTACCTCCAAATGCTCCTTGATCTCCTCGTCTGCCATTCCCTCATAGTAGTCTACCACCAGACTGTCTACGTGTTGTTCTAACGAACGAATTGCTTTCATCAAGGCTCCTTCAAAGCTGGTGCAAATACTCATCACCTCTCCGGTTGCCTTCATCTGAGTCGTCAGGGTACGCTTCGCACTGATAAACTTATCAAACGGAAGCCTTGGAATCTTTACTACTACATAATCCAAAGCAGGTTCAAAACTGGCATACGTTTTGCCGGTGATCGCATTTTTAATCTCATCCAGATGATAGCCCAGGGCAATTTTCGCCGCTACTTTGGCAATCGGATAGCCGGTCGCTTTACTGGCAAGCGCGGAAGAACGGCTTACACGCGGGTTGACCTCAATCACGCAGTATTCAAACGTCTCCGGGTGAAGAGCAAACTGTACGTTACAGCCGCCCGTAATGTTTAGCTCTGTAATGATATTTAAAGCGGAGCTTCGCAGCATTTGATATTCCTTATCCGAAAGCGTTTGACTTGGTGCAACCACGATACTGTCCCCGGTATGAACGCCTACCGGATCTAAATTTTCCATATTACAAACGGTAATACATGTTCCGTTGGCGTCCCGCATCACTTCATATTCGATTTCCTTCCAGCCTGCAATGCAACGCTCAATCAGGCACTGTCCGACACGGGAAAGCCGCAGACCGTTGGCGCAGATATCCTCTAGCTCTTCCTGGCTGTGTGCAATCCCGCCGCCGCTTCCGCCTAACGTATATGCCGGACGGATTACTACCGGATAACCAATCTCGCCGGCAAACGCCACGGCGTCCTCTACCCGCTCGACTACCGTACTCGGCGCTACCGGCTCGCCGATCTTTTCCATAGTCGTCTTAAACTCCAAGCGATCCTCTGCCTTTTTGATGGTCAAAGAAGTCGTTCCAATCAAGCGGACGTTGTTTTCTGCCAAAAAACCGCTCTCCTCTAATTCCATCGCAATGTTTAGGGCAGCCTGCCCGCCCAGAGTAGGCAGTACGCTGTCAGGATGCTCTTTGCGGATGATCTGCTTCACTACATCTACATTCAACGGCTCAATATAAACCATATCTGCGATATCTTTATCCGTCATAATCGTTGCCGGATTGGAATTGACCAAAACCACGCAAATGCCCTCTTCCTTTAACGAACGGCACGCCTGTGTACCCGCATAGTCAAATTCCGCTGCCTGTCCAATGACGATAGGACCAGAACCAATCACCAGAACCTTTTTGATATCCTCTATTTTCGGCATGTTTCTCCTCCATTTTCTATTTTCATTTTCTATTCTTTTTTTCTTTTTGTTAGTTCTGTTTCATTCTCCTGTTTGCCATCATTTCGATAAACTCTTCAAACAAATAGCTGGTATCCTGCGGTCCGGCACATGCCTCCGGATGAAACTGCACCGTAAACACCGGTCTTTTTATATAACGTATCCCTTCTACCGTACCGTCGTTGACATTGATAAAACTTGTCCTGCCCACTTCCTTAGGAATACTTCCGTCCACTACCATATAACCATGATTCTGCGTAGAAATATAAACTTTTCCACTCTCCAAATCCTTAACCGGATGATTCGCTCCCCGATGCCCGTATTTCATCTTTTCCGTCTTGGCGCCATTCGCCAACGCCAAAAGCTGATGCCCCAGACAAATGCCAAACATCGGCACATCGCTGGCAAACAGCGTCTTCAATTCTTCTATAATAGAAACACACTCTGCCGGGTCTCCCGGTCC